>DASQBH010001490.1:0-4359 GCA_035635315.1 Longimicrobium sp. | reverse complement strand
TCCAGCGTGGAGGTCTTCGCCGCGGGGGTCGGCTCGGTAGGCCCATCCCCGCCTCCGCAGCCGGCGAGTACGAGACAGATCGCGAACGACAGGAATGCGCGTCGGCTAAATGCGCGGGCCATGCTCGATTCTCCTGCTGGGGGATGATGGACGGGCTGGATGAACGACCACCTGGATGCGGAGCCGCGATGCGTGAGCCGGGTCGGGGGCCCGCGGCCGTGTGGCGGCGGAATGAAGGTACCCGCGCGGATCATCCCGCGCCAGACACATACGTTTAGCCCGCTCCGCCTCGTCGCACGGCACCGCCGCCACGGCGACGAAGCACTCACGCCAGGGCGGGAAAACGCGTTCGCCAAACGTCCGCGCGCTTCGCCTGTGCGTCAGCGACGGCTTCCAGGGCCTGTCCCCCCGAACCCCGCCGTTACCGTTTCAAGGTGAGAGAACCCCCGCCGGGAATGGGCTTCCGGCGGGGGTTCTGCTGTCCGTTGCGGGGCTTTTCGCTTTTCCAGCCGCGGGTTCACCTGCCCGGGACACAATCCGGCCGGCGACGCCCCTTCACACCCGCTCACCCGCCGCCCCCCGACCCCTCTGCGTCTTCCGGCGGCAGAATCACCGCCTGCACCAGATCCTCCCCCACCACGCTCACCTCGTACGCCGCGCGCCGCACCGCCTGCAGCGTGCGGTCCGGGTACAGGATCACGCCGCCGCCGCGCGGAATGCCCACGCCCCGCGCATCGGGCCCGCGGGCGCGGACGGCGGCCTTGAGGTTGGCCCAGTCGTCGTCCTCGGCGTGCGCGTCCACCACGAACGGCGCCAGGCCCCAGGTGTGGAACACGACCCCGGGATCGTCCTCGGGCCAGCCGGCGCTCCCCAGCTGCACCGCGCCCGCGGAGATGCCGATGATCACCGCGCCGGCGTGGTAGCGCCGCTCCACGATCTCGCACACGCCGCTGGCCTGGAACGCGCGCCAGCCCAGCTCCACGTCGCCCCCCGCCAGCAGGATGACGTCCGCCGATTCCAGGTATGCAAGCTCCTGCGCCGACGGCTCCGCGGTGATCATCCGGCACTCCGCCGGGCCGATGGACTCGATGGCGGCCAGAAAGATGGAGTAGAAGTCCGGGTTGTCGCCGTTGCTGGCGCCCAGGTACGCGGCGCGCGGGGCGGACGGCCCGGTGCAGGCGGCAATGCGGTCGATGAAGGGCCCGTCGTCATCCACCCAGAACAGCAGCTGGCTGTCGGCGAGCAGAAAGAGCGGCGCCGCGGTGGTGGCGGGTGCCTCCGCCTGCCGCGGGTCGTGCACCACGGAGATGCAGCCCGTGTAGATGCGCTGCGAGCTCACTTCAAGAAGTTCACGATTGCGGTGATCATCATGGCATTCACCACGTCGATGAAGAAGGCGCCCACCATCGGCA
Organism: Longimicrobium sp.; assembly: GCA_035635315.1. Lineage (GTDB taxonomy): Bacteria > Gemmatimonadota > Gemmatimonadetes > Longimicrobiales > Longimicrobiaceae > Longimicrobium. Next base: position 2,947 of record DASQBH010001490.1, on the reverse strand, counting down.
CCACCAGGAACGCGCGGGGCGCAGGGCCGTAGCGCTCCACCAGCGAGCGCATGTTGGCCATGGCGTTGGCCGTGGTTCCCAGCATGAATCCGCAGAACCCGCCGCTCATCACCGCGCTGTCGTAGTCGCGCCCCATCAGGCGGAACATGGGCCAGACGCAGATCAGAGCGATCATCACCACCTGGGCGGCCAGGATCACCATCATGGGCCCCGCCAGGTTGGCGATCTCCCACAGCTTGAGCGTCATCAGCGCCATCACGATGAACAGCGCCAGCGCCACGTTGCCGATGTCGTCGATCACCCGCTGCTGGATGCGGAAGATCCCCGTCACGTCGTCCAGGTTGCGGATGATGGCGGCCACCAGCATGGCGCCGATGTACGCCGGGAGCGTGAAGTTGACCGCCGCGAACCAGCCGCTGACAAAGGAGCCCAGCCACATCGCCACCAGGATCAGCACCACGCTCTGCAGCAGGACGAACGACTCCTCGTCCTCGCCCGCGGGCGCCTTGATCGGCTCGTCCGCCAGCTGCTCCTCCATCACCTCCTGCGCCAGGGGCGTGTCCACCGGCTGCGGCGCGTGGCGCGTACGCAGGTTGTTGCGCTCGATGATCCGCGTGGCAATCGGCGCGCCGATCACGCCGCCCATCACGATCCCCACCATCGCCGACGCCACGGCCACCGTGGCCGCGCCGGGGACGCCGTTCGCCTCGAAGAGCGGCGCGAAGGCCAGTCCCGTGGCCGGTCCACCCGTCAGTGTCACCGAACCCGTCAGCACGCCGAACAGCGGGTGCAGCCCCATCGCCACCGCCAGTCCCGCGCCCAGCACGTTCTGCGCGACGGCGAACAGTGAGGCCGCGGCCAGAAAGATGAGCACCTGCGGTCCCCCCACCTTCAGCAGCCGCAGGGACGCCGCGAAGCCGATGCTGGTGAAGAACGCCACCATCATCGGGCTCTGCAGCGTGGTGTCGAACTCGATGAGCGTGGTGCCCGTGGACCGCGCCCAGGTAAGGATGCCGGCCACGATCAGCCCGCCGATGACGGGCGCGGGGATATTGTAGCGCGCCAGCGGCGGCACCAGCCTGCGGATGCCGTAGCCGAGGAAGAGGACGATGCCCGCAAAGGCGACGGTCTGGATCAGGTCGAGCTTCATTCGTTGGTCAGCCGGCCTGGAGGGAGAAGGGGGTAAAGTCGGTGTTGCGGTCGAAATAGTCCTCGTGCTCCGCACGCTTGAGGGCGCGGACCACGCGGTAGGTCATGGGCAGGGCGAGCACCTCCCACAGCACCTTGAGCACGTAGTTGGTCACCATCACCGTCAGCACGTCGCGGGTGGACCACACGCCCAGAAAGGCCACGGGATAGAAGATGGCCGAGTCCACCGCCGCCCCCACGGCCGTGGAGCCGATGGCGCGCTGCCACAGGTGCCGCCCCTCGGTGGCCAGCTTCATCTTGGCCAGCGCGAACGAGTTGGCGAACTCGCCCACCCAGAACGCCGCCAGCGAGGCGAACACGATGCGCGGCGTCTGGCTGAAGACGGCTTCCAGCGCCTCCTGCCCCGCGTACCCCGGCGCGGGCGGCAGCCGCAGCACCACGACGCTCATCAGCGAGGCAAAGGCCAGCGCGCCGAACCCCATCCACACCACCCGCCGCGCCCGGGCGTACCCGTAGACCTCGGTGAGGATGTCGCCGAACAGGTACGAGATGGGAAAGAACAGGATCCCCGCGCCGAAGGTGAATCCGCCGATCTCGCAGATCTTGGCCGGCCCGATGAGGTTGGAGCACAGCAGCACCGTCACGAAGGTGGCGGTGATGAAGTCGTAGTAGCGGTACTGCCGGACGGGGGCGGCGGCGGATGCCTGGGCCATGGATGGCGGCGGATGAGGGGAGGATTCGCGCGGTGGACAGTGTAACGCGCCCGGCGAGGATCTGTCGAGAGGAGGGGGACCGAAGATGCGGCACTTTGGCGTCACGCCGATCCCGTCACTCGAACAACGCCGAGCTGCGTCCGCGGGGTGCCCCTCCCCCGGCCCCTCCCCGTTCGTTCCTCACGGAGAGGGGAGAACTTCGGAGCGCGACGAAAGGCATCGCGCTGACGTCCGCGAGGTGCCCCCTCTCCCGGCCTGTCCCCCAAAAAACCTGGGGGAGAGGAGAATTCGACTGTTCCGAAGGTGCGTCGCACCTCCCTCCCCCACGCAGTTTGTGGGGGAGGGCCGGGGAGGGGGGCGCCCGCCCCTCGCGCCGCACCCGCCGGAGCGCGACACACCGCCCCCACCCAAACCCCTCCCCCGCAGTTTGGGGGAGGGGTCGACGGCCGTTGCGAGGAACGAGCAAAAGGGCCGTCGGGGGAGAGGGCCACCGCTGTTGCCGAAGAGATCAGGCGGCTGCGAAAGGCATCGCACTGCGCCCAACGCAGCCCCCTTTCCCCGGGCCCCTCTCCCCCGCTGCGCGGGAGAAAGGGGGGAGAATTCGATCCCGCTTCGAAGAGCGCCGAACTGCGTCCGCGGGGTGCCCCTCCCCCGGCCCCTCCCCGTTCGTTCCTCACGGAGAGGGGAGAACTTCGGAGCGCGACGACAGGCATCGCGCTGACGTCCGCGAGGCGCCCCCTCTCCCGGCCTCTCCCCCAAAAAAACCCTGGGGGAGAGGAGAATTCGATCCTGTTCCGAAGGTGCGTCGCACCTCCCTCCCCCACGCAGTTTGTGGGGGAGGGCCGGGGAGGGGGGCGCCCGCCCCACGCACCGCACCCGCCGCAGCGACGGAATCCCATCCACGAACAACCCCTCCCCCGCAGTTTGGGGGAGGGGTCGCCGGCCGTCGCGAGGAACGAGCGAAAGGCCCGGCGGGGGAGAGGGGCCCCGCGGGAACGCGCAGCCCGCTCCTAAGACAGCACCATCGGCAGCCGGACGACGAACTCGGCGCCGCCGCCCTCCACGCCGCGAACGACGATGTCGCC
>DASQBH010001489.1:0-6061 GCA_035635315.1 Longimicrobium sp. | reverse complement strand
GGTGAACGGGTGACGGGGTGAACCGATGACGGGGGAACGGGGGATGCCCCGCCCCGGCCCACCACGGGTTGAAACCCGCGGCTGGAAATGCCATAAGCCCCGTCTCGGCTCGCTTGCGCTCGCCGAACGGGGCTTCAACTACACGGTGACGGAAACACACGGAGAGCCGGTGCGAAGTCGGGTGGGGGCCCTCTCCCCCGCCCGGGCTTTCGCTCGTTCCTCGCGACGCCGGGCGACCCCTCCCCCAACCCCGGGGGCGGGGTGTGGTTGACGCGGACCCGGCCCACGCGAGCAGGTGAAGCCCCGCCGGGCAAGCGCAGCGCGCCCAAGGCGGGGCTTATGGCCGTTCTAGCCCCGGGCTTTAGCCCGGGGTCTCACGGGGCGGCGGAATTCGGCCCGATGCAGACGGGTCACCCGTCGCGGTACGGCACCTCGATCACCAGCCCGTCATGCGCGGCGACGGCCTCCGGATACACGGCGCGGGCCTCACGCTCCAGCACGCGCGGGTCGTCCGCGTAGCGCGGGGAAAAGTGGGTGAGCACCAGCCGCAGCGCCTCCGCGGCCCTGGCCACCTCGGCGGCCTCGCGGGCGGTGGAGTGGCCGGTGTGCTGGGCGCGGTCCGCCTCGTCCTGCGCAAAGGTGGCTTCGTGGATCAGCAGGTCGGCGGAGCGGGAGTGCTCGATGGAGGCCTTGCACGGCCGCGTGTCCCCCGTGTACACCACCCGCCGCCCCGGCCGCGCCGGCCCCACCACGTCCTCCGGCCGGTAGACGCGGCCGTCCACCTCCACCGGCTCGCCGTGGTGCAGCTTGCCCCAGAGCGGACCCTCGGGAATCCCCATCTCCCGCGCCTTCTGCGCGTCGAAGCGCCCCAGCCGCGCGTGCTCCACCACCGCGTAGCCCAGCGAAAGCCCGCCGCGGTGCTGTGTGCGGAACGCCACCACGTCGTACACGCCGCGCGAGACGGCGTCGCCCGGCGAGAGCTCGCGGATGCGCACCTCGAACGGAACGCGCTCCATCCCCAGCTCCACCGCCTGCCGCAGCACGTCGCTGGTGCCGCGCGGCGTCCACAGGTCCATCGGCTCTTCGCGCGCCTGCAGCCCCAGCGTGCGCAGCAGCCCGATGACGCCCAGGAAGTGGTCCGCGTGCAGGTGGGTGAAGAAGATGTCGTTGAACGAGAACCCCGTCCCGTAGCGCATCATCTGCCGCTGCGTCCCCTCGCCGCAGTCGAACATCATCACGTCACCCTCGCGCTGGATCATCAGCGAGGACACGTTGCGGCCGACGGTGGGGCGCGCGGCGGCGGTGCCGAGAAAGGTGATTCTCATCAGCCCGCCGGCTCCCCCGCCGGAGTGCGAAAGTGCGAGAGTGCGAAAGTGCGAGAGTGAAAAGCGAAGTTACTTTCGCACTTTCGCACTTTCGCACTTTCGCACTGATGTTCCGTCCGCCTCATGCCGTCGTGACCTCGACCCTCAACCCCGGCTCGATCTCCGTCTTGGGGATCAGCGCCGGCCAGTACGCCATGATCTCCTGCACCGCCGGCCGCCCGCCCGCAAAGCCCGTCACCGACGGCGGGCCGGCCAGCACCAGCGGCGCGATCTCCTTGGTAAAGCGCTCCACCGCCGCCTTGTCCTGCCCGCGCACGCCCCAGCGCACCGTCACCTCCGGCAGGTCGCGCGGCAGCGGGCCGGCCAGCGGGCCGTGCGTGGCGTTCCACCCCACGTACTCCGTGAGCACCTCGTCGAACTTCAGCCCCAGGCGGTCCAGCCGCTCGCGGAGAACGCGGTCGGCCATCTGCGCCTTTTCCACCGCGTCGGGCCAGGAGTACACCAGCGTTCCCGTCGCCTTGTAGCCGTCGGAGTAGGCGATGCTCACCTTCAGCAGCGGCGTCGCGGGGCCGCCGCGCACGCCGTGCACGCGCACCCGGTCCGCCCCCGCGTCCTCCAGCCGGATGCTGGTAAAGTCCGCCACCACGTCGGGCGTGATGTAGCTGCGCGGATCGCCCATCTCGTACACCAGCTGCTCCTTGACCGTCGCCAGCGTCACCCGCCCGCCCGTGCCGTCGTGCTTGGTGACCACGAACGAGCCGTCCGGCGAGGCCTCGATGATGGGATAGCCCACGTCCGACAGGTTGGCGATGTTGCGCCAGTCCACCAGGTGGTTGCCGCCGCTGGCCTGCGCGCCGCACTCGTTGATGTGCCCGGCCACCACGCCCGCCGCGATGCGGTCGTGGTCGTCCACGCTCCACCCGAACTCGTGGATCATGGGCGCGTACGTCAGCGCCGTGTCCGTGGAGCGCCCGGTGATGACGACGTGCGCGTCCTGCCGCAGCGCCTCGACGATCGGCCGCGCGCCGATGTACGCGTTGGCGCTCTGCACGCGGTCCAGCACCGTCGACAGCGGCTCGCCCGTCTCCATGTTCCTGAGCTCCACCCCGCGCGCCAGCAGGTCCGGCAGCCGCTCCAGGATGTCGTCGCCGCTGATCATCGCCACCCGCGCGCGGCCGCCCAGCCCCACCTTGCGCGCCTCCTCCAGCACCGCGTCGCGGCAGCCGGCCGGGTTCACGCCGCCCGCGTTTGCGATCACGCGGATCCCCCGCTCCACCACCGCGGGCAGGATCTCGCCCATCAGCGGCACGAAGTCGCGCGCGTAGCCCGCCTGCGGGTTGCGGCTGCGCTGCTTCTGCATGATCGACATGGTGACCTCGGCCAGGTAGTCGAGCATCAGGTAGTCGATCGGGCCGCCCTGCACCTGCTGCTTGGGCGCGTCCAGCTGGTCGCCCCAGAAGCCCTGGCCACTGGCGATGCGGATGGTCTGTTTCATCAGGTCGATAAGGTCGATGGAGCGCCTCGGCGGCGCGTCATGGCTTTTCGTGAAGTTCCACCGCTGGAACTTCCATCCGTGGAACTTCGGTCCGGATCCGCCGCGTCAGAGCGCCGCACGCTCTCCTGCGTTCTGGCGGATGATGCGGCGCGTCTCCTCCGCGTCGCCGCCCAGCGCGCGCAGCGGCAGATAGTGCGCCGCGTTCCTGTCGATCCAGAACAGCAGGTAGCCGCCCGCCTGCTGCACCCTGCGGATGGCGGGCCACGCCGTCGTCACCCGCGCCCCCGCCGCCTCCTGCGTCACGCCGGTCCCGTCTACCGTCATCCGCACCGGGATGATGCGGCCGCGTGCCCCCACCCTCCCCAGCGCGACACCGAGCAGGTCGAGGACGGGGAGCACCACCAGCGCGATCACGGCCCCGCCGATGAGCAGGTACAGGTTGTCGCGCACTCCGTCCGGCCCCAGCGCCCAGCGAAAGAGCGCCAGCAGCGCCACCGGCACGCCGAGCAGGTACCCCGTCGCCAGCCGCCCGCGGCGCGAGCGGAACCGCACGTGCTGCTCCGCGACGAACGCCTCCCACAACGACGGCGCGAACTCGGCGGATACGGCCGGCCCGCTCGGCACCTCCGCCGGCGGCGGCGTCTGCACGTCGATCGCTTCGTTCGCCGGCTCGGCCGCCGCGTCCGCCGCCGCCGCGCGTCCCCGCCGGATGATCTCGCGCGCCTTTTCCAGCACCCCCGCCTCGCGCAGCACGCGCACGGGAACGAAAACGCACGACGCGTCGTCCGCCGTGTCGAAGAACAGGAACCCGTCGCGCTCCGTGACGTCGCGGACCAGCGGCCACGCCAGCGTGCTGCCGCCTCGCGCGTCCGCCACCGTGAGCCCGCGCTCCGAAAGGGTGACGCGCGCCGGCCCGCCCGCCTGCTTCCGCAGCCGCCGCACGTGCAGCACGTCGGGCAGCGGCGACACGAAGTATCCCACGACCAGCACCAGCAGCAGCCAGTCCGTCCAGTCCAGCCGCCCGTCGCGCCCGTACAGGATCGCGAGGCCGAGCGGCAGGCCGATCACCGCGCCGATCAGCTGCTGGGTGCGGATCTGCCGCCCGCGCCCGTGGGCCTGCGCCGCCTTCTGTGCCCGCAGGTGCTCCGCGAACGTGGAGTTCAGCTCAAAGCTCAGCTCCCGCGGCGCGGGCGGCGAAGACGTGCTCATCAAGCGGCGGCGTGCGTGAAACCGGATCGATCGTGCAAAAACAATCCGGAGGCCGCCCGTGCAGCCTCCGGAGAGTCATATATCACCCGCCCCGCCGCGGCGGCAACCCGGGATCGGCAGTTCAGGCCGGGCCAAGCACCTCTTCCACGCGCACCTCGCGTCCGCCGAGCGCCGGCGACGAGAACACCTGCCCGTGCCGGTGTTCGGAAATAGCCGTGTATTCGCCCCCGGCAGGCTGCTGGTGCACGAGCACGGCGGGCCGGTTCACGTCGACGATCCAGTACTCCGGGATCGCCGCGCGGGCGTACTGCTCCGCCTTGGCCAGGTCGTCAGCGAGCGAGCTGTCGGAAACCTCCACCACCAGAAGAGCATCCCACGGCCCGGCCAGCCGTGAGCGGTATCGGTCCTCGTGCATTCGCAGGAGCAAGAGGTCCGGCATCGGCGCCTCCCCGGTATTGAACTTCAACGGACTCTGCACACGCAGAATCGCACGTCCGCGCGCCTGCTCGCCAAGGAACTCCGTAAGCAGGTCAACCGTGTAGATGTGACGATGCCCGACCGGTGTCATGCAGACGAGGTCTCCGTCGACGAGTTCCAGGCGCTCGTCTTCATCCACGATCCCGCCGGCGACCATCCGCTCCCAATCCTCGTACGTCCAGCGCCGCGGAGATCCCCAGGCGTTCCGCTCCCGCACCTCGCCGTGGATCAGCTCGACCCCGGATTTCGGCAAAATACCGAGTTCGCCCATGCGCTCGTACTCGTCACAGGTCCATCTACGCCGAGCGGGTGTGGTGGCCGTATGCATCTGCGGCTCCCTGGGTGCAGCGTTGCTTCGATCGGGCGGGCGTGAATGAGACGACACACGAACACCTGTACTCTAGTGGCGATCCCCCAGCCGTCAACTGCGTACACTTTACGCCACCGGCGTGCACCTACACGTTCGGCGGCAGGACGAAAGCGCCCAGGTGCGGGCCGGGGTGGTTGAGCGAGGTGCGCCGCGCCAGCGTCAGCGCGGCGCGTCTCGTCCGCCAGCATCACTGCGTACACGAAGCCGCGCGCGTCGCGCCAGCCCGGCGGTGAGGGAGGCTCGGTCACAAAACACTCCGGAAGCCGCCCGTGCAGCCTCCGGAGAGTCATATATCACCCGCCCCGCCGCGGCGGCAACCCGTCTGAGGGTCGCTACGTCTCCCGTTTCGGCTTCAGCACATCGTCGACAGCGACCACCAATCCGCCCAGGGCAAGGGAACGCCATGACTCTTGGGCACGATACACCCGTACCTCCGTGTACCGGCCGACGATGGGATTCGTATGCACAGAAATCACGTCCCGGGTCAGGTCTACCAGCCAGTACTCCGGAATCGCCGCCTGCGCGTAGCGGCCCAATTTAAACTGGCGGTCCATCTCGATTGACGTATCTGAGACTTCGATGACCACGAGCGCGTCCTCGTGGGTTGGATGGACATGCTCGTATTCGTCCGCGCTCGGCCGTAAAACCATTACGTCCGGCATCGGCCGATACTGTTCGGGGAGAAACAGCGTACCGTTGGCACTTACGAGTGCGTCCCCCACGCGCGGGGCAAGAAAGCGGATCAGGCGGATGATACAGGCCGAGTGACGGCTTCCTTCGGGAGTCATCTCGATGATTTCTCCGTCGACCAGTTCGACCCGCTCGTTCTCCGCCAGAACACCGATCTCACCGAGACGGAAGTACTCATCGCTCGAAAAGCGAACGGGAGAGCCCGCCCGGTACGGCACACCACCGATCAGTTCCGTCCCAGCGCGCGGGATGATCCCCGCTTCTGCCATGCGGGCAAGCTGCTGCTCGCTGAACCGGTATGGCTGCGCGAATTGAACGGCCATGTGTCCCTTCCTTCCGTCGTGACTCCGAGGGTGTTCGACAGCGAGTATCCATGCTGACGAAGAAGTGGACGGCATCAACCCTAATGCCGCCCGCCAATCTCTGTCAACACTGTACCTTTTCCGTCACCGCTCTACACGTTCGGCGGCAGCACGAAGGCGCCCAGGTGCGGGG
>DASQBH010001488.1:0-5392 GCA_035635315.1 Longimicrobium sp. | reverse complement strand
ACACCGACCGGGGCACAGCAATCCGCATCATCAGCGCACGGCTGATGACGGCCCGCGAGCGCCGGGAATACGAAGAAGGTATGTGACATGAGCGATCCGACCAACATCCCGGACGACGAAATCCTGCCCGAGTACAGCCTTAAGGGCGGTGTGCGCGGCAAGTATGCGGCACGCTACGCCGCGGGCACCAACCTGGTCCGCCTGGATGCGGATGTGGCGGCGGTATTTCCCGATTCTGATTCGGTGAATCGCGCCCTGCGAGCCATCGCCGGCATCATCCAGGACCACGAAGCGAAGACCGCTGCCTGACATCAGGACGAGCCCCAGGTCTTTCGGTGAGTCCCGCATCATCCAACCTTGGGCTCACCGGCAGCGCGGCGCTACGGTCGCCAGCCTTCGCTTCGATCCGCCATTCAGCCCCCGCACGCCCCCTACTCGCACACGTCTCCGTCGACTCCTGGCAGCGGCGCCCACGCGCCGTCGTCCCAGACGGGGGGTTTCGATCAGCGGTCATGGATCATGAAGCCGGGTCCAGGAAGCCGGGGGCGAGCTCCGACGGAAGGGAGCCGAGCCAGACCAGGCCCTTGTGAAAGATGTACGCCGTGTCGGTGCCGTCCGCGACGGCCTGGATCTGGTCCGCGGAACGTCCCCGCTCCGCGAGTTCCACCAGCGCCTGCATGTCGCCCGCGTACGTGCTGGCCAGTACGATCTCGATCACCCGGCCCGTCCGCCAGTGGAAGCGCGCAAAGTCGTACGCCGCGTCCCGGTATTCCGCGGGCGGCTGCGCGGGGGCGTCCAGGGCCGGGTTGAACAGCATGAGATAGTAATCGATCTCCTCGCCCACCGCGGCGACGACCTGCGTGTCGTAAAAGTCGGGGTGAAAGAGCCACAGCTCCAGGTAATACGGCTCCCCCGCCGCCTCCAGGCGCTCGCGCCACGCGCCCAGGATGTCGATGAACGCCGCCAGGATGCGCCGCCGGTACCAGTACGGCGGGTTTCGCGGCACCAGCCGCCTCCAGGGATCGAGCCAGATCTTGACGTAGTGCCTGCCCCCGCGGCGCAGCGCCTCCACGTCCAGCTCGCGATGCACGAGACGGAACTGCTCCAACTGCCGGATGCGCCGCTTCCACCCGCGCACCCTTTTTCGATTGGAGAACGGATTCGCCATTGCTACCGCACGCCCGTCATCGTCCGCCTCCGCAGAGATTTGGCCCCCGCAAGCACACCGTAGCCGACGAGCGCCCGGAAGCGGCATCCCGCCATCGTCCCAGAGCGGGGTAGTTTGATGCACCATTAGAGACTCGGCAAGAAGGCCAACACACCGCTTAATGTAGGAACAAATCAGGCCGACTCCAACCCACGGCAGACGCTACGATCATAGACTATCGTGTCAGAGCACTTGCAATGTTACTTACCAAGGTGTCTAATTACGCGCGAAACTCAAGATCAATGGTCATTCGGGAGAGTAAGAATGCTTGAAACGGCACTGCTGGAAGGGGTGGTTAACACACTTCTCGCCACAGCTCGGGAGTGGTTCATCGAGAGAAGGCCTCGCCACTTCGACTTTGTCGTTCATCAACCAGACGGTCGTCGGATCGCAATCGAGGTAATCGCTCCGCCGACATCTGCGAGTAAGCTTGAGAAGCTTCGTAAATACCTCGCCAGCGCAGAGCCACCCATTTCGGAACTGCTCCTGATCTCCGCCGAAGCTCCCTCTTCCGCGATTCTTGAACAGTTCAGAGCCGTTTTCCAAGGACTCCCAAGCCGTTGGATTGGTCTTAACGACCTACCCGCAATCCTTGGTGCGGATTCACCAGGCGACCTTCGCGCTCCAGAAACCATTGAGAAGCTCCAATGGCAGGCGCTTGTGCAGAATGTGAGCGATGAGAGCAACGCGCCAGTCAGCCGCCCCCCCTCGGTCATGCGACCGAACGATGCCGGCAATCAAGAGGCCGCACATCCTCTATATTTGGCACTGACCCGACAGCTCCCCTTTAGCGTTATCAATACCATACGGACGGGGAATGCTCCTATTGAGGAAGTGCTGCAGTTTGGGCGTGTCATTCGCAACGCTACAGTCGTACTATCGGATATCAAGAATTTCTCTAGCCTTGTTATCGCATCGAGAGCTGAGGAACTGAATGAAATGATGAGCCGATATTATAGGCGAACGCGCGAAGCCGTGTTCCAACATGGTGGTATGCTTGACAAGTTTATCGGAGATGCGGTCTTAGCCGTATTCGGCTATCCTTATGCGTCAGCTAAATCAGCCGTTGATGCGATCCGATTTTCCGAAGAGCTCGTTCAAATTGGTTCGGAAGTGCTGTCAGACTGGAGTGGGGAAATTAATGCTGTGATCGACAGCGGCACTCGAGTTGGAATTGCCACCGGAGATATTTGGCCTCTGAATATTGGTCAACAAAATATTGAGATCAGCTTGCTTGGTGACACCATCAACCTTGCTGCCCGTCTGGAGAAAAATTGCCTCGTAAACGGAGTATTGATGGACAACCGAACCCGCACACGCGCACTGAACACAGACAGGGCGTTTCTTGAAGACTTGCATCTCAGTGAACGCGAGCTCAATCCCGCTGATGCAAAAGGCCAGCAGTTTCAACTCCGTGCTTGGCAGGCTGTGTGGACGGATGTGAAAGCCTGACCGGTCGCGAACATTCTTCAGTCACACCTGCTGCGTGCGCACGCGCAGGCGCACGGTCTTGCCGCCGGGCGCGGGGTAGTCGATCTCGCGCCGCGCGCCGCCTTCACCCGCGCACCTTCTTTCGATTGGGAAAACGGATTCGGCATCGCTACCGCTCGACTGCCACCGCCAGCCGCCGCGGCGATCCGCCATCCAGCCCCCGTCCGCCCATGTCGGCAGATACATAGCCGTCGAGCGCCGGCGGTGTCCACGCGACATCATCCTGTACGGAGGTATTCCGGCCAGACCGCCTTCTGCTCATGTCCCTGTCTGGGAGGGCACGCGCCGCGTCAGTCCATGTGCAGAAAGCGCGCGTCGTCCGACGCCCGCGGGGCCGTGGTGATGTCGAACGAGACCGGGTGCCGCCGCTCGTGCGGACCTCGGCGAAGCACCAGGTCGCGAAACCGCTCCAGCCCGCCGGCCACCCCGGGACGCACCAGGCGCGCGCTGGCGGTGAGGGTGCCGCTCACCGGGCCGACGACGGGAAGGGTGAGCAAGAGCTCCTGCTCGGGGCCAATGCCGTCCCGGCGGTGCGGATTCTCCCTGAAGTCCCAGCGCGCCAGCGGTGTGCTTTCGCCCGCGCCCTGCACCTGGCAATGGTAGACCAGGAACTCCTTGCGCGCCCCGTGCTCCCCGCGGGCTTCGCCGGAGAGCGCGCGGATCCCGAGCCTTCCCTGCTGGCTCAGGGTGATCTTGACCGGCTCGCCTTCCGGGGCCACGCGTGGCGCCAGGTCCAGGATGCGCACCCCGGGCGGCGCCTCCAGCCGCAGCGCGATGCGCGCCCAGGTGAACCGCGCCCCCTCCGCGGGCTGGAACGTACACGCGATCTGCACCACGCCGTAGGCGCCGCTGGCAAGCTCCCTTCCCCAGGCCCCCCGCCGGACGACCAGGAGCCGGCTGCCCTTGAGGTCCTCGTCGCCGAGCGTCTGCGGATCGTCCGGGCTCAGCTCCTGGCCGGCATCGGGATCCGCGACCAGCGGCGCATCCACCAGCACCTCGTCCGCGTACTCACTCACGGCCACGTCTCCTTTTCGCGGTTCATCGCCACGCCCCGTGCAACACGAAGGGCGCCCAGTGGTACGGCGCTTCGCGGCCGGGAACGGCGCGTACGGCCAGCATGGCCCGGCGCAGCGCCTCCGCGCGATCCACGGCCCCATCCGCCAGCGCATCGTAGAAGTGGCGCATCACCAGCGCCGCGGACGGGCCGACGACGCGCCAGAGCGTGGCCAGCACGGACTGCGCGCCGGCGAACAGAAAGGCGGGAATCAGCCCCAGCAGCTCGTCGCCCGTGCGCACGACACTCGCGGCGCTCTCGCACGCGGCCAGCACCACCAGCTCCGCCCGCAGCCGCGGCAGGCCGAACACGTCGCGCGCCGTCATCACTCCGTCCGCCAGCTCCAGCCGCGACGCCAGCGGGTCCGCCGGGTCGTGCCGGGCGTGCCCCTGAAAGTGCACCAGGTCCGCCTCCGCCACGGCGGCGGCAAAGGCGGCGCGCGTCACCTCCCCCCGCAGCAGCGGGGCGGCGCCGAACCGCGGGCCCAGGTCCCGCACCAGCGCGTCCGCCTCGTCGCGGTCGCCGCCGGGGTCACCCAGCAGGGCGGCGGTGCGAATGCCGCCGGCACGCGGGTGCCGGCGCGCAAGGCAATGCCGCAGCACGGTCAGGCTGGGCGCGTAGACCACGGGGTTCCGCGCCAGCAGCGGCTCGCCGCCGATCCTGAGCGCGTGCAGGGGGACGGCGTGCAGCGGCCCGGTGGGGCAGAGCACCAGGCGCTCGCCCGGCGCGGCGAGCGCGGCCAGCGGCTGGATCAGCGAATCCAGCTCGTCAAGGATCTCGAAGTTCACGCCCAGCGTGTCGCGAAAGCTCTGCGGCGCCAGGTTGGCCGCCACGAAGGCCGCCACCTTTTCCAGGCCGGGCGCGAGGACCACGGCCTGCGCCGGACCATGGGCGCGGCGGGCCAGCAGCACCAGCCGCCTGCCGGCCTCCATCCAGTCCACGAACACGGTCGCGGGGCCGGCCGCCCCGGCCGCCATGGAGACCAGGTCGCCGGCCTCCAGCGCCGCGCCGGAGCGCAGCTCACGGTACTCGCGCAACCGCGGATCGGCATCCACACGCGCCTGCAGCGCGCGCAACTCTTTCCGGAGCGCCGGCCGTTCGTCCGCGGGGGCGGTGGACAGCCGCTGCGCCAGGCTTTCCTCGGCGCGGGCCAGCCGCAGCGGGGCCGGTTCCGACTCCAGCGCCGCCAGCACGCGGCCGGGCACGGCGGAGCCGGTCCCCATCATGTCCGTCAGGGCGCGGGCCTTGGCGCGCTGGGTCCACCGCCACGCCTGGTCCACGTCCCGGCGGTGAAAGAGGAGCAGCTGCACGGCCAGATCGTAGATGCGCCGGCTGCTCGCCGCCAGTGCCTGCTTGCCCGGCTGGGCGTCCAGCGCGCCGCCGGGGGAGAACTCGCGGCGGACGGCGTCGTAGTCCGCCTCCGCAGCGGCCAGCTCCGCCAGCGCGTGCTCCACCAGCGCTGGCGCGTCCACCCGCGCGGCAGCGTTGGCACAGAGCAGGGCGAGCATGTAGCGCGCGTCGGCGGCCTGCGCGCGCATTCCCGCGCCGTCGTAGTAGCCCAGCGCCGCCCGCAGGCTCTCCTCCGCCGGGCCGAACCACGCGGCGAGGTCCTGGTTGGCGCGGTTGAGCCAGTGCGTACC
>DASQBH010001487.1:0-2001 GCA_035635315.1 Longimicrobium sp. | reverse complement strand
GCTCGCCGAGCACGCGGGCGTGCGCGACGCGGTGGTGCTGGCGCGCGAGGACGAGCCCGGCGACCGGCGGCTGGTGGCGTACTGCGTGGCGGACGAGGGCCTGGACGTGGAATCGCTGCGGGCGCACCTGGCCGGGCGGCTTCCGTCGTACATGGTGCCGGCGGCCTTCGTGCGGCTGGACGCGTTCCCGGTCACCGCCGGCGGCAAGGTGGACCGCAGGGCGCTCCCGGCGCCGGAGGGCGACGCGCTCGCCGCGCGCGGCTACGAGGCGCCGGCGAGCCAGACCGAGGCGGCGGTCGCGGAGATCTGGGCCGAGGTGCTGCGCGTGGAGCGGGTGGGCCGCCGGGACAGCTTCTTCGACCTGGGCGGCCACTCGCTGCTGGCGGTGCAGGTGATCTCGCGGGTGCGGCAGCGGCTGGCGGTGGAGGTTGCGCTGCGGGACCTGTTCACCCGGTCCGTGCTGGCCGACTTCGCGCGGGGGCTGGAGACCGCGTCGCGCGCCGAGCTGCCGGCCATCGAGCCGGTGGAGCGGGGGGCGGATCTTCCGCTCTCGTTCGCGCAGCAGCGGCTCTGGTTCATCGAACGGCTGGGGGGCGCGGGCGCGGCGTACCACATCAACGTGAGCCCGCGGCTGCGCGGCGAGCTGGACCGTGCCGCGCTGCGGCGGGCGCTGGACCGGATCGTGGCGCGGCACGAAGCGCTGCGCACGGTCTTCGCCGAGGTGGACGGCGAGCCGGTGCAGCGGATCGCGCCGGCGGAGGAGAGCCCGTTCCATCTGGCGGAGCACGACCTCCGCGACCACGCGGAAGGCGGGACGGAGCTGCGCCGGCTGATGGCGGAGGAAGCGGGCGCGCCGTTCGACCTGGAGCGCGGGCCGCTGATCCGCGGCCGGCTGGTGCGGATCGGCGACGACGATCACGTCCTCCTGGTCAGCATGCACCACATCGTCTCCGACGGGTGGAGCATGGGGGTGTTCACCCGCGAGCTGGGCGCCCTCTACGCCGCCTTCCGCGCGGGTCGGCCCGATCCGCTTCCGCCGCTCGCGGTGCAGTACGCCGACTACGGCGCGTGGCAGCGGCGCTGGGTGGAGGGCGAGCTCCTCCGGGAGCAGGCGGAGTACTGGAAGGCGACGCTGGCCGGCGCGCCCGAGCTGCTGGAGCTGCCCACCGACCACGCGCGGCCGGCGCGGCAGGACTTTACCGGCGCCACCGTGGGCCTGGTGCTGGACGAGCCGCTCTCGGCCGCGCTGAAGGAGCTTTCGCGGCGGCACCGGACCACGCTGTACATGACGCTGCTGGCCGGCTGGGCGGCGGTGCTCTCCCGCCTGTCGGGGCAGGATGACGTGGTGGTCGGCACGCCGACGGCCAACCGCGGGCGGGAGGAGATCGAGGGGCTGATCGGCTTCTTCGTGAACATGCTCCCCGTGCGCGTGGAGCTGTCCGACGCGCCCACGGTGGCCGAGCTGCTGGCGCGGGTCAAGGAGCGCGCGCTCGGCGCGCAGCATCACCAGGACATCCCCTTCGAGCAGGTGGTGGAGATCGTCCACCCGGCGCGCAGCATGGCGCACGCGCCGCTCTTCCAGGCGATGTTCACCTGGCAGAACGCTCCCGTCGGCGGCGCCGGGCTCCCCGGCCTTACCTTCGCGCCGCTGGGGCCGGCCGAGCCGTCGAACCGGCCGGGCGCGGGAGCGGTGGCGCCGGCCCCGTCCGCGGTGGCGCCGGCCCCGTCCGCGGTGGCGCCGGGCCCGTCCGCGCAGGCGCCGGGCCCGTCCGCGCAGGCGCCGGCGCACGTCGACCTGTCGCTGGCGCTCTGGGAGCACGACGGGAGGATCGCGGGGAGCGTGACGTACGCCGCCACGCTCTTCGAGCGGGAGACGGTGGAGCGCTACGTCGGCTACTTCTGCCGCATGCTGGAGGAGATGGTCGCGGACGAGGCCCGGCGGGTGGACCGGCTGGAGATCGTCCCGGAGGACGAGCGCCGGCGGATGGTGGAGGAGTGGAA
>DASQBH010001486.1:0-3909 GCA_035635315.1 Longimicrobium sp. | reverse complement strand
GGGGAGGGGGGCGCCTGCCCCTCGCGCAGAGCCCGCGACGCGCCAGGCGCCTTATTCCGCTACAGGCGCCGCGGGCTCCTCCGCGCGGTCCATGCGCTCGGGGGCCGTGATCCCCAGCACCGCCAGGCCGTTGCGCAGCACCACCTGCACCGCGCGCGAAAGCACCAGCCGCGCGCGCGACTGCTCCCGCGACACCTCCGCGCCGATCACGCGCAGCGAGGCGTCGCGGTTGCCGGCGTGGTACCAGCTGTTCACCGCGCCCGCCACCTCTTCCAGGTACGCGCAGATGGCGTGCGGGGTGTGCGCCTCGGCAGACGACTCGATCTCTTCCGGAAAGCGCAGCAGCAGCTTCACCAGTTCCGCCTCGCTCCCGTGTGAGAGGAGCGCCAGGTCGGCCGCCTCAGGGTCGAGCGTGGCCGGATCGACCTCCGCGCGGCGAAAGATGCTGGCCAGGCGCGCGTGGGCGTACTGGATCTTGTAGACCGGGTTGCGGTCCGACTGCTCCAGCGCGAGATCGAGGTCGAAGGTGAGCTGGGCCTCGGCGCGGCGCATCAGGAAGAAGTAGCGGGCCACGTCCACGCCCACCTCGTCGTACAGGTCGCGCATGGTGACGTAGCCGCCCGCGCGCTTGCTGAACTTTACTTCCTGGCCGCCCCGCATCACCAGCACCATCTGGTGCAGCACCCACTCGGGGTAGCCGGCGGGGAGCCCCAGCGCCTGCAGCCCGGCGCGAACGCGGGCCGTGGTGCCGTGGTGATCACTCCCCTGCACGTTGATGGCGCGGTGGAACCCCCGCTCCCACTTGTTGACGTGATACGCCACGTCCGGAAGGAAGTAGGTGGGATGGCCGCTGCTCTTGACCATCACCCGGTCCTTGTCGTCGCCGAACTCGGTGGTGCGCAGCCAGACGGCGCCGTCGTGGTCGTAGACGTAGCCGCTCTCGCGCAGGCGGCGGATGGTGTCTTCCACCCGGCCCGACGTGTAGAGCGACGACTCCAGGAAATAGTGGTCGAAGTGGACGCGAAAGCCGTCCAGATCGCGGTTCTGCTCCTGGCGCAGGCGCTGCACGGCGTACACGCGGATGGCGTCCAGCGCCTCGGGCGACTCGTCGCCCTTGAAGCGGTCGCCGTGCTCCGCCGCCAGCTCCGCGGCGATCTCGCCGATGTAGCTGCCGTGGTAGCCGTCGTCGGGAAAGGCGACGTCGTTGCCCACGGCCTGCTGGTAGCGCGCCCACACGCTGCGGGTGAGCTTGTTGATCTGCTCGCCCGCGTCGTTGTAGTAGAACTCGCGGTGCACCTTCCACCCCGCCCACGCCAGCAGCTCGGCGATGGCGTCGCCCAGGGCGGCCTGGCGGCCGTGGCCCACGTGCAGCGGCCCCGTGGGGTTGGCGGAGACGAACTCCACGTTCACCGGCTGCCCCTGCCCCGCCTCCGAGCGGCCGTATCCATCCCCCTCGCGGACGATGCGGACCAGGCCTTCGCGCAGGTAGTCGGTGGAGAGGCGGAAGTTGATGAACCCCGGCCCCGCGACCTCGGCGCCGCGGATGCCGGCGGCCGCGGTGTCGATGCGCTGCACCAGCTCCTCGGCGATCTGCCGGGGCGCCTTGCGCAGGGGCTTGGCCAGCGTCAGGGCGACGTTGGTGGCCCAGTCGCCGTGCTCCGGGTTGCGCGGGCGCTCCAGGACCACGGACACGCCGTCCTGCACGCCCATGTCGCGCAGGGCGCGCTCGATCTCCGCCGTCAGCTTGTCGACCGCCATCTACTCGCTCTTGCTCGCGCCGCCCGACGACGAACCGCCGGAGGACGACGAGCCGGGAGACTTGGATTCGCTCTTGGGAGCCGCGGCGGGCTCGCTCTTGGTCTCGGACCTGGACTCACCGCCGCCGGACGAGGACGAGCCGCCCTTGTCGCCTTCGGCGGCCTTCTTGTAGCCTTCGCCGCGGTAGTCGGTGATGTAGAAGCCGCTCCCCTTGAAGACCAGCCCGGCGCCGCCGGAGATCTTGCGGATGGCTTCCGCGCCGCAGCGGGTGCACTCCATCACCGGGGGGTCCGACATCTTGCCGAACTTCTCGAACTCGTTGCCGCACTCGGGGCAGCGGTACTCGTACGTGGGCATCCTGCTATCTGTCTCGCGAACGCTTGTTCCTTTTCGTCACAAACCCGCGTAAGGTACACTGCGCGCGGGGCACGGGCAACGGAGCGGGCCCTCACCCGGCTCGTTCCTCGCCTCCCCTCTCCCACAAACTGCGTGGGAGAGGGGATACACGTCGCAAACGGGGGCGGAGCGGCTTCGGACGGGGCGGGGCGATGCAGGCTTGGGGAGGGGGTCGCCGGCCGGGGATGCACTGCGTCCGACGGCGCCCCCCTCCCCGGCCCTCCCCCGCAAACTGCGCGGGGGAGGGAGAACGCGAGCCCCGGACAGCCAGGCGAGCTCGAAGTTTATACCCTCTCCCGCTTGCGGGAGAGGGTGCGAGCCTGAGCGAGCGGGTGAGGGCTTCCGGGCGCGCTGCGATGCCTGTCGAAGCACACCCACCCTCCCCCGGTTTGGGCCGGGGTTTGGGGGAGGGGGTCGCCGGCCGGGAATGCACTGCGTCCGACGGCGCCCCCCTCCCCGGCCCTCCCCCGCAAACTGCGCGGGGGAGGGAGAACGCGAGCCCCGGACAGCCAGGCGAGTTCGAAGTTTATACCCTCTCCCGCTTGCGGGAGAGGGTGCGAGCCTGAGCGAGCGGGTGAGGGCTTCCCCGGGAACGCGCCGAATCTCCGCCCCGCATCCTGCCGTACCCGCCCCGCAGCCGCCGGCAGACGGCGCGAGGCATAGCACATCACATCCACGAATCCGATGAATCTTCGAATCCTTGCCCCCGCCGCGGGGCTTTTGCTGATGAGCGGCGCCGCGTCCGCGCAATCCGGATCGCCCGTCCACTACACGGTGGGGCCGGTGATGGAGGGGGCGGCGCTCACGGGGCTGGCGGTCGAGATCCGGTTCGCGGGGGACGCGGACGGGGAGACGCGGCTGCTCCTGCCCGACGAGTGGGCCGGGACCGACTCCCTCTGGCGGCAGGTGGAGGACGTGCGGGTGGAGGGGGCGTCGGGCGTGCGGGAGGACGGGGCGTTGGCCCGGCTCATCACCCACGCGCCGGGAGCCGCGCTGGCGGTGCGGTACCGCGTGAAGTCCGGGTACGCGGAGGAGCCGGGGTTCGGTTATCAGAAGGCGCTGCCGATCATCCTTCCCGGCTGGTTCTTCTTTCACGGCGAGGGCGTGTTCGCCGCGCCCGACGGACGAGGCGATGCGCCGGCGCGGTTCGCCTGGCGCGGGTTTCCGGAGGCGTGGAAGATCGCGTCGGACCTGGACCACCTGGCCCAGGCGCGCCCCGGCACGGTGAACGACGTGGTGGAGAGCGCGGCCATCGGCGCGCCGGACCTGGCGGTGGTGGAGCGCGAGGTGGAAGGCGCCCCGCTGAGGGTGGCGATGCGCGGAGCGTGGGACTTTGCGCCCGATGCCTTTGCGGACGCGGTGGCGGCGGTGGTGCGGGCGGAGAACGCGCTCTGGGGCGATGCCGGCCGGCCGTTCCTGGTGACGCTGGCACCGCTGGGCGGCACGGGCGGCGGGTACTCGTACCATGGCACGGGGCGCTCGGACGCGTTCTCCATTGCCGCCACGTCCAACTTCGGCGTCGCGCAGGCCATGCACCTGCTGGCGCACGAGTACATGCACACCTGGAACTCCGCCGCGCTGGGCAGCCTCCCGCAGACGGACGAGGCCCTGGGCTACTGGTTCTCGGAGGGATGGACGGACTTCTACGCCTCGCGCGTGCTGCTGCGCGCGGGATTGTGGACGGCGGAGGACTACGCCGCGGAGCTCGACCGCGTGCTGATGCGCTACGCCACCTCGTCCGCCCGGACGGCGCCC
>DASQBH010001485.1:0-2729 GCA_035635315.1 Longimicrobium sp. | reverse complement strand
AGCGCGCAAAGCTGGCGGGAACTGCTGGTCGGCCTCAAGGCGCGCGGTCTGGCCATCGCGCCCGAGCTGGCCACCGGCGATGGCGCCCTCGGCTTCTGGAAAGCGCTCGAGGAGGTTTCTCCGGCCACGCGGCATCAGCGTTGCACCGTGCACAAAACCGCCAACGTGCTCGACAAGCTGCCGCGCTCCGTCCAGCCGGCGGCCAAGGCCGACCTGCGCGAGATCTGGACGGCGCCGGACCGCGCGACCGCGGAGGCGGCAATGACGACGTTCGCCGAGAAGTACGGGGCCAAATACGGCAAGGCGGTGGCGTGCCTGGCCAAGGACCGCGAGGCGCTGCTGGCCTTCTACGACTTCCCGGCCGAGCACTGGGACCACCTGCGCACCGCCAACCCGATCGAGAGCGTGTTCGCCACCGTGCGGCATCGCACGGTGCGCACCAAGGGCGCGCTGTCGCAGGACACGGCGCGGCTGATGGTGTTCAAGCTGGTCATGGCCGCCGCGAAGACCTGGCGCCGGCTGAAAGGCGAGAACCAGTTGCCCAAGGTCGTCCAGGGCGTCACCTTCCGCGACGGCGTCGAGGTCACCGACACGCCAGCACACAACGCCGCCTGATCACGCCGTCACCCAGTTCCCGCCATAGCTCGCGCTTTGATGCTGCGTGGCTTGGGCTTGGGACGACTCCCATGTGGGCCGGATGGAACCTCAGCCTTATCCTTCCGACCTCAACGATGAGGAGTGGGCGATCCTGGCGCCGCTCCTCGTTCCCGGCAGACAAGCGGGCCGTCCGCGGGTCTTCGAGCCGCGGCGGATCGCCGATGCGGCGTTCTACCTGCTGCGCACGGGCTGCCAGTGGCGCGCGCTGCCGCACGACTTCCCGCCCTGGCCGACCGTCTACTACCACTACGGCCGATGGCGGCGCTCCGGCACCTGGGAGCGGGTCAACGCCGGGCTGCGCGAGCGGCACCGCAGGGCCATCGGCCGCGACGCGCAGCCCTCGGCCGCGATCATCGACAGCCAGTCCGTGCGCACGACCGAGGTCGGCGGGCCGCGCGGCTACGACGGCGGCAAGAAGATCTCCGGCCGCAAGCGCCAGGTGCTGGTCGACACGCAAGGCAACCTGCTGAAGGCCAAGGTGCATCCGGCCGACGTGCACGACCGGCGCGGCGCCGAGTTGCTGCTCGAGGGCCTCGCCGTTCAGTTCCCGCGCATCGCGCTGCTCTGGGCCGACAGCGCCTACCAGGGGCTGAAGGCCTGGTTGGCGCTGACCTTGGGCTGGGCCTTGACCATCACGAAGCACTGGTGGACGGGTCTGCACGGCGTCTGGGTCGCGCCGGGACAACAGCCGCCCGAGATCCCGCGCGGCTTCCACGTCCTGCCGCGCAGGTGGGTTGTTGAGAGAAGCATCGCGTGGTTCGGGCGCAACCGGCGCCTGGCCAAGGACTACGAACGCCTGCCCAGGACCGGCGAGATGCTGCTCTACGCCGCCATGGCACGCCTGACGCTCCGGAGGTTGGCCAAGGGCGCGCACTGAAATTGCTCAACAGCCTCTCATACCAACTCCGGGTGATCAGTTCGGTTTGCTCGGCCGGGGCCACCAGTGGAAGTCGGTGTGCGGCCGGATGGCGTCGGCGCCGAGGCGACGGCAGCGCTCGCCGACGGTCGCGTCGAGTTCGGCGAGCGTGGCGAAGTGCCGGTTGACGACCGGTTCATCGACGAGGGGCCACAACCGCTCGGCGGGCTGGAGTTCCGGGCTGTAGGGCGGCAGGAACACCAGGCTGATCCCGTCGGGGATGGCGAGACCTTCGGGCCCGTGCCAACCGGCGTTGTCGAGCACGAGGACGATGCTGCGGCGGCGCCCCGCGCCGGTCTGCCGCGCGAAGGCGGCCAGCAGCGCCTCGAAGAGCGGCTTCGAGAGGCCGGTCGACAGGTACCAGACCGCTTCGCCGCTGGTCGGCTGCACGAAGGCGGTGACGTGCAGCCACTCGTAGCGGTGGTGGCCGAGGGCGGTGGGCCGATGGCCGGTGGGCGCCCAGACGCGGCGGCGGACCGGCTTCAGGCCGAGGCGGTGCTCGTCCTCGGCCCAGACCTCGACCGGCCGGTCGGGATGGGCCGCCCTGGCGCGGGCGACTGCCGCGCGGAGCCCCTTTTGAACGCCGCCCGCTGCTCGGGCGTGGCCGCGCGCGGGTTCCGCGGCCGCGGCGCCTGGATCGACCACTCGATCCGCTTCAGGGCTTCCCAGCCGCGCTGCGGATGCACCTTCGCCAAGCCGAGGCGCCGCGCCATCCAGGCGGCGACCTTGCGGCCGGTCCACAGCCCGCCGCCGTCGGGCGGCCGTCTCACCCGCTTGGCGAGGGCGGCCAGCAGCGCCGGGGTCAGCAGGCTGGCGGTCCGGCCGTTCCGGCGCCGGCCGTCGCCCAGCGCGTCCGGGCCGAACGCGTTGTAGCGCGCGGCCAACTCCTCCACCCAGCGCGGCGCGAAGGCCAGCACCTCGGCCGCTTCCAGCACCGTCCGGCCCCGCCCCAGCAGCCAGACCGCCTGGAAGTGCCGCGCCTCCGTCGCGTCGCGCGCCGCCCGGTACCGCGCTTCCAGCTCCTCCACAGGCAAGTGCTCGACGATCCGCGCCATGATCCCGCTCCCGAACCATGGCCGGTCGGCTTACCAGCTCCGCCCCAACGCCGGAAACCCCGGCTTGCCGATCCAATCAGCCGGATTGCGTATCAGATCCG
>DASQBH010001484.1:0-5485 GCA_035635315.1 Longimicrobium sp. | reverse complement strand
GTCAGCGGCGTGATGGGGGAGGCGAGCAGGCGCCGGTCGCGCTCGCCCTGCAGGTGGCGCAGGCGGTCGCCGCGGGTCACGCGGGCGCCGGCGGAAGCGCGGTGCAGGCGGGTGACGTGGCCGTCGGGCGCGACGCGAAATGCCTCGTCCGGGCCGCCGGGGGCAAAGAGCACGGTGCCGTCGGCCAGCACGTCCCAGCGCGCCTCGGGGGACCAGGCGGGCGGCGCCAGCCAGGTGGTGGCGCTCGCGCCCGGCGCGGGCTCCACGTGCGACGCGTCCACGGCCGGGACGGCGAAGCCGAACAGCGTCCGCGGCGCGCGCCCCGCCGTGTCCAGCCGCACCAGCGCCCCCCGCTGCCCCGCGCGCGGCACCCGCAGCGGATCGGACCGCACCTCCATCACGTATCCGCCCGCGAAGGCCCGGATGCGCTGCACCGTGCCGTGCGCGTCCGCCGCCCCGGGAGCGAGGATGCGCACCGTCTCGCCCGTGGGGGTGTGGACCGTCAACCGCTGCGTCTCCACGTCCCACACCGCCACCTCGCCGCTCCAGGGAAGCACGAGCAGCTGCACTGGCCGCCGGAACTCGCCCGGCCCGCCGCCCTTGCCGCCGAAGGCGAAGAGGTGGCGCCCGGCCGCGTCGAAGGCGGAGACGGTGGCGCTCATCCCGTCCAGCACGTAGAGCGTGTCTCCCGAACGCCCGGGCGCCACGTCCGCCACGCTCCCGAACGCATCCCCGCCGATGCGCAGCACCCGCTCGCCGTCGCCGATCTCGCGGGCGTCCGCGGATGCGCGCGCGGGGAGCAGGCGGTCCGCGTCCGGCGTCAGCGCGACGGGGGTGGCGAAGAGCGGGGACGCCAGCTCCCGCTCCGCCCGCGCGCCCGCGCGAAAGGCGGAGAGCGCGCCCACCCCCAGCAGCAGGAGCGCCCCGGCCCCCAGGGCCGCCGCGCGCCGCCTCACCTCGCCTCCTCCGTGGAGGTCAGCGGAGCCAGCAGCGCGGCCGTCCGGCGCAGCCGCTGCGCGGAAGGCACGTCGGGCCGGCTGTAGCGCGCCCGGCCCTCCGCGTCCATCACCATCCATCGCGCGCCCGCCATCTCCGCCGCCGCGGGCGCACCGGCGCGCAGCATCCGCGCGCCGACCTGCCGGGCGATGCACGGGTCCACCTCCGCCGAAAGCGCGATCCAGCGCACGTCCGCGTCCGCCGCCGTCCGCGCCGCCAGCGCGCAGAGCGCCTCGCCTTCCGCCGCGGCCGCATCCGAGCGCACCAGCACGCGCACGCCCACCCCGCCCGCCAGCGCGTGCAGCGCGGGGAGCGGCGTGCCGTACGAGACCGGCGACACCGCCTGCCGGCGGGCCAGGATCACGTAGTGCCGCTCCCGCATCTCCGCGAACGTCTGCACCCCCTCCGCCGCCATCGCCGCCGCCACCGCCGCGATCGCCAGCAGCAGCGTCCGGAACGCCCGCGGCGAAAGCTCCGCCACCCCGCCGGTGGGGCGGGGGGTATCGGACGTTTTGGACACGCGTGGCGATGCGGGGGTGGCGGAGCGCATCAAAACGGGACCTCGATCCAATTAGGAAAGGAATCCGTCCGGGGGCGCCGGACCGCTCCCGCGCAGGTGATCGTCGGGATGTGTGCGGGACGGCCCCAACCGGGTGTCAGCTGGACGGTAAATTCCATTCTCCGCTCCGTCAAGGATCATCGGATAACGTATGTCTTTTCTGTTTAATTGTCGCTGTGGATGGAATGACTTACGGAAATTGTTGCACCCCGTTGTCGCGAATGAGGTGGGGTTTGAGGAGGGGATCGGCAGGTGCCGCAACAAAAGAGAGCGCCACCCCGGCAATCGGGGTGGCGCTCCGTGTCCGCAGAGGTGCGGATAAGGGTCAGTCGGGGAGGCGGACGTTCACGATGCTGTTCTCGCCGGCGGGGAAGATGACCCGCAGCGACACCACCTCGCCGCCGCGCTTGCGCTCCACCAGGCGGCGAAAGCTGGCCACGTCGCCCACCGGCTGGCCGTCCACCGCCAGGATGCGCGTGCACCGGCGCACGTCGTTGCGGGCCCCCACGCCGAACCGCTCCACGTCCGTCACCACCAGGCCCGCCGGCTGCCCCTCGATCTCGCAGTCCCGCGCCAGCTCGGGTGTCATGGGCGACACCGCAAGGCCCAGCCGGCTGCTGCCCTCCGCCGCCGGCGTCTCGGCGCGGGCGGCCTGCGGCGCCTCGGCCGCCGTGGGCGCCTCGCCCAGGCGGATGGTAAAGCGCTGGCGCTCGCCGTAGCGGATCACGTCCAGCGTCACCTGCTCGCCGGGGCGGCGGGTGGCGATCATCCGCTGGAACTGCCCCACCCGCTGCACCGACCGCCCGTCCACCGCCACGATCACGTCACCCTGGCGCACGCCCGCCTCGCGCGCGGGGCTGGTCGCGGGAAAGTCCTGCGCCACCACGCCCTCGATGCGCTCCAGCCTGTACACCTCGGCGTCCTCGGGGCGCACGTTGGTCACCTGGATCCCCACCGCCGGCCGCCGCACCTTGCCGTAGCGGATCAGGTCGTCGGCCACCTTGCGGGCCAGATCGATCGGCACGGCGAACCCGTACCCCGTGTAGAGGCCGGTGGGCGACGCGATGGCGCTGTTCACCCCCACCACCTCGCCGCGCAGGTTCACCAGCGGGCCGCCGGAGTTGCCCGGGTTGATGGGCGCGTCCGTCTGCACGAAGTCCTCGATGGCCCACGCCGCGTTCTCGCCCGCGTTGGAGGCCAGCAGGTTGCGCAGCGAGCGCCCCTGCGCGCTCACGATCCCCGAGGTGACCGTGGTGCCCAGGTCCAGCGGGTTGCCGATGGCCAGCACCCACTCGCCGATCTGCACGTCGTCGCTGCGCCCCAGGCGGACGGCGGGAAAGCGCTCGCCCTCCACCTTGATCACCGCCACGTCCGTCAGCGGGTCGCGGCCGATCAGGCGGGCGCGCAGCTGCCGGTTGTCGGTAAGGATGACGTTGATCTCGTCGGCGTCGGCCACCACGTGGTTGTTGGTGATGATGTAGCCGTCCTCGGTGATCAGGAACCCCGAGCCGCTGGCCTCCTGCGGCCCCTGCGGCCCCTGCGGGATGTTGAAGGGGAAGGGAAAGCCCTGTCCCTCCTCTTCGCCGTCGCGGCCGCGCGGGCGGCGGGGGTTTTCACGGGGCGCGCGCTCCGTCTCGATGCTCACCACCGACGGCGTGACCGACTCGGCGATGGAGATGAACGCCTGGCTCAGCTCCGCCACCGGGCGCACCTCCGCGGTGGAGGGCCGGGGAGTCGTCTGCAGCAGGGAGGCGTGCGAGCCCGCGGTCCATTCCATCCCGCTGGCCAGCAGCACGCCGCCCGCAAAGGCGCCGGCGGTCACGCCCACCCACTTGAGCTTGGCACGTACCGGATCGAGCATGGTCGTTCCTGATCTCGTCTCTTGTTTTGCGTACGACGGGGATTTCGCCACGTCTAGTATCGCGCTGCACACGGGTGGCGCGGAAGGGGCGTGGTATTAGCCGATCGTTAAGCGCGCCGTCTGCCGCGGCCGTAACTGCAACGGCGACTGCGGGTTTGGGCGTGTCCCTCCGCTGCGCTCCGGGCCGGGCTGCGGAGCCTTCCACCACCCCTGCAAGACCTCATCCATCCACGTACCCAGGGTTTGTCGCAGCGCGACCGAACCCTCCCCTCTCCGCGAGGAACGAGCGGGGAGAGTGCCGCGCGCTCTGGCGGGTAGGGCGCGAGGGGCGGGCGCCCCCCTCCCCGGCCCTCCCCCACAAACTGCGTGGGGGAGGGAGAACGGCGGAAAGCTTGTCGCAGCGCGACCGAACCCTCCCCTCTCCGCGAGGAACGAGCGGGGAGGGGCCGGGGAGGGGCACCCCGCGGACGCAGTTCGATGCATGTTTCCGCGCCCCAATCCCTCGGCAACCCCAACCTCCCCCAGCAGTTTTGGGGGAGGTGGGCGAGTGGTGCTCGCCCGGAGGGGGCGGACTCCGGACCCCGCCGAAGCACTTCGCACCTTCCGCATCCGCCCCCCCCCGACGAAGAACGGCCCCGGCCCCGGAAATCCGGGGTCGGGGCCGCTCGTGCATCTGACCGGGACGAGGGTCAGTTCTTCTTCTCGTCGTCCACGATCTCGTAGTCCGCCTCTACCACGTCGTCCTGGGCGCGGGCGCCCGCGGCCGCCGTGGCGTCGTCATCGAACCCGGCACCGGCCGTGGCGCCGCCGCTGAAGCCGGCGTCCGCACCCGCGCCCGACGCCGCCTGCTGCGCCTGGTAGATGCTGGCGCCCGCCGCCGAGTAGGCGCTCTGCAGCTCTTCCGTGGCCGCGCGAACCTCGCCGACGTCGTCCTGCTTGAGCGCCTTGCGGGCGCGCTCCAGGCTCTCGTTCAGCTTGTCCTTGCTCCCCTGGTCCAGCTTGTCGTCCCACTCCTTGACGTTCTTCTCCACCTCGTAGACCATGCTGTCCAGGCGGTTGCGGGCCTCCACCTGCTCGCGGCGCGCCTTGTCCTCGCTGGCATGGCTCTCGGCGTCCTTCACCATCTTGTCGATCTCGGTGTCCGACAGGCCGCTGGACGCCTCGATGCGGATCTTCTGCTCCTTGCCCGTGGCGCGGTCCTTGGCCGAGACGTGCAGGATGCCGTTCGCGTCGATGTCGAACGTCACCTCGATCTGCGGCATGCCGCGCGGTGCCGGCGGAATGCCCGTGAGCTGGAACTTGCCGATGGTCTTGTTGTAGACCGCCATCTCGCGCTCGCCCTGCAGCACGTGGATCTCCACCGTGGTCTGGCTGTCCTCGGCCGTCGAGAACGTCTCCGACTTCTTGGTGGGGATGGTGGTGTTGCGCTCGATGAGCTTGGTGAACACGCCGCCCAGCGTCTCGATGCCCAGCGACAGGGGCGTCACGTCCAGCAGCAGCACGTCCTTCACCTCGCCGGCCAGCACGCCGCCCTGGATGGCCGCGCCCACCGCCACCACCTCGTCGGGGTTCACGCCCCGGTGCGGGTCCTTGCCGAAGAAGTTCTTGACGATCTCCTGGATCTTGGGGATGCGCGTGCTGCCGCCCACCAGGATCACCTCGTCGATCTCGCCCGGCTTGAGCCCCGCGTCCTTGAGCGCCTGCTCCATGGGCGGGATGGTGCGCTTGACCAGGTCGTCCACCAGCTGCTCGAACTTGGCGCGGCTCAGGCTCACGTTCAGGTGCTTGGGGCCCTCCTGCGTGGCCGTGATGAAGGGCAGGTTGATGTCCGTCGACGCCGTGGTCGACAGCTCCATCTTGGCCTTCTCCGCCGCCTCCTTCAGGCGCTGCAGCGCCATGGGATCCTTCGAAAGGTCGATCCCCTGGTCCCTGCGGAACTCCTCCACCAGCCAGTCGATGATGCGCTGGTCGAAGTCGTCGCCACCCAGGTGGGTGTCGCCGTTGGTGGCCTTGACCTCGAACACGCCCTCGCCGATCTCGAGGATCGAGATGTCGAAGGTGCCGCCGCC
>DASQBH010001483.1:0-5124 GCA_035635315.1 Longimicrobium sp. | reverse complement strand
CGGGTGGTGCGGGCGGGGGCGTAGCGGCCGTCCAGGAACGCCTCGCACAGCGCGCGGGTGGAGCGCCGCGGAAAGGGCGAGTCCCGGCGCTGCAGGTAGAACCAGAGCATGGGTGAATCCTGCACGCGGAGCAGGTTGGTGACCTGCCAGCGCCGCACGTCGGCAAGGGCGTCGTACGCGCGCTGCAGCTCGGGGTCGCCCAGCTCCATCTCCCACTGCAGGGTGTCGGTCGCGGCGTCGTTGGCGTTGGCGCAGGGGGCCAGCAGCTCCAGCCCGGCGCCGGCGGCCATGCGGTCCAGCGACTCCACCGTGTAGCTGTGCTCCACCGGCTGCACCAGCACGTCGGCCAGCTGGGCGTCGGGGGCGTCGCGGAACCCCGCCAGCCAGGCGCCCATCACCCCCGTCCCCGCGAAGCGGTCCACGAACCGCCGGGCCAGGGCCAGCTCCGCCTCGTGCGGGTGCCGCCCCTCCCCCAGCAGCGCCCGCACGGCCTTCTGCAGGGCCACGGGAAGGGTGCGGTGGTAGCGGTTGTAGACCATCAGCTGCATCACCCCGGCGGGGCGCAGGGCGGCGGCCAGGCAGGCCAGGGCGCGGTCGGGGTCCGCCGTGTGGTGCACCACCCCCGTGCAGACCACGTAGTCGAACTCCGCCGTGTACCCCGCGTGGTAGATGCTCTCCGCGCGCAGCTCCAGGTTGTCGACCCCCAGCTGCCGCGCGTTGCGCTCGGCCACCTCCAGCGAGCCGGCGGCCACGTCGGAGCCCACCACCCGCGCGCCGGGAAACATGAGCGCGGTGATCACCGCCTGGTTGGTGCCGCACCCGGCCACCCACACCCGCGCGCCCTCGGCGGGAAGCACGGGCGGGTCGCGGCGGCCCACGTCCTGGTCCAGCATGTCGGCCCAGAAGCGCGGGTCGGCCAGCCGCTCGAAGTAGAAGGGCGGCCAGGGGTAGCGGATGGCCCCGTAGAACCCCGCGTTCAGCGCGTCCACCTCCGGCGCCGAGGTGGCCAGGTCCAGGTTCTGGGAGTCGAGGTCCGGCGTGGTCGCCTGCATCGTCCATCGGGGTAAGGGGCCCTGCGGCCCGGTGACGGCTACCGGTACACGAGCAGGTCCGTGGCTTCGCGGTCCACCTGCTGGATGGAGAACGCCACGTCGCCCAGCCGGCGGTGCACCGCCCCGGGCTCCATCCACCCGGGGCGGGGCCGGGTCCGCAGCAGGAGCCCGGCGTGCAGCATCCACCGCAGGGCGTCGGACGCGTGGGGCTCCACGCACGCCAGCGCGCCCACGGTGACGGCGGGGGCCTCGCGCATCCGCCCCAGCACCCGCGCCACGGCGTCGCGGTGCGCCGCCGGCACGTCGATCTCGAACGGATAGAACACGTCGTCCAGCCGGAACCGGCCCGCCCCGTCCAGGTGCACCGGGGTGGACAGGGAGAGCACCTGCCCGGGATCCAGCTCGTCCCCGGCGGGGACGTGCAGCGGCGAGACCCCCGTGAACGGGGTCACCAGCTCCGTGTACAGCGCCTCGGAGCGGGGGCCGCGCCGGAAGGGCGCGCCGGGCCAGCGGGGGTTGCACACCGACCAGAGCTCCTCGGCGAACGGGGTGGGCTGCAGGGGCTCGGCGGGCCCCCGGCCCCGCACCGCCGCGGCCAGGATCTCCTCCAGCAGGGCGCCGTAGCGCGCCAGCGAATACGCCTCCGCCGCCTGGCGGCACGGCTCGCGGAACGCCTCGCGGGCGTCCGGGTCCTCCAGCAGGGCGACGACGTGGTTGAGCGCCTCCCACCAGCTGAGCTTGACCCCCGTGCCGGTGGGGACCGTGCTCACCCGGTAGCCCGTCACCCCGTCCACGATGGTGTCCTTGAGCCCGCCCCAGGCCGTCCCCACCACGGGGGTCCCGCACGCCATGGCCTCCACCTGGGCCAGGCCGAAGTTCTCGTCGGGGTTCAGCGTCAGGTTGACCTTGACGTCGGCGATGTTGTACAGCTCGCGCAGCCGCCCGTCGGTGGCGGGGACCAGCGTGTGGACGCGCTCCGCCCCCTCCATCCGGCCGATGAGCCGGGCGAAGGTGCCGGGAAGCGAGACGGGAAAGACGCTGAACGATTCCAGGTGGGCCAGGTCCACGTTGCCCGCCAGCACCAGGCGCGCGCCGGGGACCCGCCTGCACACCACGTCGAAGATGGCGAGCAGGGCGTGGACGCCCTTCTCGGGAAGGATGCGCCCCACGTACAGGACGATGCGGTCGTCGTCGCGGAAGCGGAGCCGCCTGCGCGCGGCGCGCCGCTCCTCCTCGTCCAGGGGGTAGAAGGCGCCGGCGTCGAACGCGAAGGGGAGCACGCGCACCTGCGCGTTGCGAAAGAGCCGGCCCGCGATCTCCACCTCGGCGGTGCAGTTGACCAGCATGACGTCGCCCGTGGTGATGCCGCCCTTGAGGGCGTTCATGGTCCACCCGCCCACGGGGAGGTCGCCGAAGGTGAAGTACACGTAGGGGACCGTGCTCCCCAGCCGGCGCCGCGCAGCCAGGAGCTCCGGGTCGGGCAGGCCCAGGAGGACGTCGCACCCGGCGACGAACGCCTCCGCCAGGCGCTCCTGCTCGCCGGCGGAGACGAACCCGTACTCGCGGGGAAGGAAGACGAGCTCGTGCCGGTCCGACAGGCACGCGAAGGTGCTCCTGGCGATCCGCTGCAGGCTGGTGATGCGCGCCGTCTCCGCGTCCATCTTCAGTCCGATCTTCATCCGCCCGTCCCGTTGCCGTGGATCAGGGTGTGCCCTCACAGGGGAGCCGTCAGGGGCGCGGCGGCCGCGCGGCTGATCGCCATCCCCTGGACGGGGACCCGCGCCGGCGCAAGGACGGCCTGCACGGCGCGGATGAGCGCCGGGTACGCGTCGAACGCCCGCTGCGCCGACGCCACCTCCAGGCACTCGCGGTTGGTGTGCGCCAGCGCCTCCACCCCCGGGGCGAAGCCGATGGTGGGGACGCCGTGGGTGCCGCAGCTGTGCCCCCCGTCGGTGCCGAACTTCCACTGGCGCAGCGCCGGCGTGCGCCCCGTGGCCTGGCGCACGGCCCCCGCGGCGGCGCGCACGACGGGGTGGTCGTCGGGCATCAGGAAGCCGGGGGTGAAGTTGCTGTGCTCGTCGGTCCACCCCGTCCACGCCCGGTGCGTCACGCGGCCGGGAAGCACCTCCACGCGGACGCCGTCGGCCGGCGGCACCCGCCGCGCCAGCCGCGCGCGGATCTCGTCCACGGCGCGCTCCTCGTCCCACCCGGGGAGCACCCGCGTGTCGACGGTGATGCGGACCCGGTCGGGGATCACGTTGCCGCTGCGGGGCCAGCTCTCCACCACCGTGGGGGTGAGCGTGGCGTGGCCCAGGACGGGGTGGTCCGGCTGCTCGCCGGAAAGCTCCTGCAGCGCCAGCAGCACGTGGGGGAGCACGGCGTTGGGGTTGCGGCCGCGCTCCGGGGCGCTGGCGTGGGCGGCGACGCCGTGGATCTCCACCGCCAGCTCGGCGTGGCCGCGGTGCCCCGTGCACAGGTCGCAGTCGGTGGCCTCGCTCAGGATCACGGCCCCGGGGGCCAGCCCGGCGGAGTCCATCAGGTGCATCATCCCCCAGCCGCCCTTTTCCTCGTAGACGGAAAAGACGGCCACGATGTCGCCCGCGGGGCGCTCGTCCACGAAGCGGGCGGCGGCGTACACCTGGATGGCGAGCGGCCCCTTCACGTCCATGGACCCGCGGCCGTGCAGGTATCCGCCGGCCAGGGTGCCGGCGTAGGGCGCGTGCTCCCACAGGCTCTCGTCGCCCACGTCCACCACGTCCATGTGGGAGGAGAGCATGACGGGGGGCGCCCCGCCCCGCCCCGCCACGCGGCCGATCACGTTGCCGGCGCGGTCGATCCGCACCTCGTCGAAGCGCAGGGCGCGCAGCTCCTCGGCGATGCGCCGCGCGACGGCCTCTTCCTCGCCGGAAAGGCTGGGGATGCGGACGAGCTCCGCCGCGAACTCCATCGCGCGCCCGCACGAAAGGTCAGGTGCCATGAGTCCTCCCCCGCGAAGGGGTGGAAGGGTGTCGCCGGGCCCGCTCACGCGTAGGAGCGCGCCTGGAGCTGGTAGAGCTCGGCGTACAGTCCGTCCCGCAGCAGCAGTTCGTCGTGGGCGCCCAGCTCGCGCACGCCGCCCCCGTCGATCACCAGGATCAGGTCCGCCATCCGCACCGTGGAGAAGCGGTGCGACACCAGCACGGTGACGGCCCCCCGCTCCGCCCCCGCGTCCGCGGCCCGGGCGTAGCGCTCGAAGAGGGCGTGCTCGGCCAGGGCGTCCAGCGAGGCCGTGGGCTCGTCGAAGAAGACCACCAGCGGGTCGTCGCGCATGAACGCCCGCCCCAGGGCCAGCTTCTGCCACTGCCCCGTGGAGACGTCCACCCCGCCCTCCCACCGGGCGCCCAGCTGGGTGTCGGCGCCGGCGGGGAGCGCCTGCAGCACGTCGGCCGCGCCCGCGCGCTCCAGGGCGGCGCGCACGGCGGGGCGGTCGTCCAGCCGCGGCAGGTCGCCCGTGCCCACGGCGTGCTGCGACGGCAGCTCCAGCCGGGCGAAGTCCTGGAACGCCGCCGAGATCCGCGCGCGCCAGGCGCCCACCTCGATCTCGGCCAGGTCGGTCCCGTCCACCAAGATGCGCCCCTCGGTGGGCTCGTACATCCGGCAGAGCAGCTTGACCAGCGTGGTCTTGCCCGCCCCGTTCTCGCCCACCAGCGCGATGACGGCGCCGGCGGGGATGCGCAGCGAGACGTCGCGCAGGGCCCAGCGGTCCGTGCCGGGGTAGCGGAACGACACCCCCTCGAAGACGATCCCCTCGCGCAGCCGCGCGGGGGCGGGGCGCGTCCCCGGCCGCGCGGCGGCGGCGCTGCGGGCGTAGTCCTGCAGCCAGAGCATCCGCCCCGCCGCCCGCAGCGTCTCGCCCAGCCCGGCCACGCGGCGGATCGGCTCCACGATGCTGCCGCTCACCTGCTGCCCCAGGTAGACGGCCATCACCACCTCGCCCACCGTGGCCTGGCCCCGGCTGGCCCGCCAGAGCATCCACCCCACGGCGGCCCCGAAGCCGGCGAAGAAGAGCAGCTCGCCGGCAAGGTCCAGGAGC
>DASQBH010001482.1:0-6724 GCA_035635315.1 Longimicrobium sp. | reverse complement strand
CCTGCCCCTCGATTCTGCTGGCAAGGTCCTTCGGTCGGCGCCAAAGCCTTGTTTCAAAGCGGCTTGCGGCGCGGCGCCTCCCTCAGGATGACTGGTTGCGTGGGAGGTTTCTCAACACCCTCTCAGAATGACAGCGATCGTCCCAATCCAGCGCCTGGCGGACCTGGGGGTGAAGCCAGTTGTTTTTGCTGATCTGACATGAGGCTGGCTTTATCCGTGATTGTCCACTGCGAATTTCCCGAAAATCCCTGTCATAATCCTCCGGGGTCCAGTCGTTAAGGCTGCTGACGCCATCCGCCACCTTTCGGGCGGGGCTCACACTCCAGCCTATCGACATCCAATCCCATGCGTTCGATCGACATACTCCGCATCGCACTTCCCGCCTTGCTGGCCATTTCAGCCACCGCGTGCGATTCGAACCCGACCGCCGCCCCCCGGGCCGCGGCGCTTACCGACATCGATCCCGCCGCCGCGCAGCAGGTGCACCTTCGCGAGGTGACGCTGCCCAGCGGCGTGCGGCTGCAGTACGCCGAGACGGGCAGGCCCGACGGCGAGCCCATCATCCTGCTGCACGGCTACACGGACTCGTGGTTCAGCTACAGCCGCGTGCTGCCGCTGCTGGCCCCGAAGTACCGCGCCATCTCCATCACCCAGCGCGGCCACGGCGACAGCGACCAGCCGGGCAGCTACACCGGCGACGACTTCGCGGCGGACGTCGATGCGTTCATGCAGGCGCTGGGCATTGAGCGGGCGACGGTGGTGGGGCACTCGATGGGCAGCTTTATCGCGCAGACGGTGGCCATCCGCTACCCGGAGCGGGTGGAGAAGCTGGTGCTGGTCGGCTCCGGGCCCGTGGCGGGCAACGAGGTGATCCTGGGGCTGCGCGACTTCGTGCAGACGCTCAGCGACCCGGTGCCCTACGACTTTGCCTACGAGTTCCAGGCGAGCACGGTGTTTCAGCCGGTTCCGCAGGAGTTCCTGGAGACGGCGGTGGGGGAGAGCCTCAAGCTGCCCGCGCAGGTGTGGAAGGACGTACTGGACGGGCTGATCGGCACGGAGAACGCGGCCCGGCTGGGCGAGATCGCGGCGCCCACGCTCATCATCTGGGGCGACCGCGACGGCATCTTTCCCCGCGCGGACCAGGATGCGCTCGCCGCCGCCATCCCCAACGCCACGCTCTCCGTCTACCCCGAGACCGGCCACGCCCCGCACTGGGAGCGTCCGCGGGAGTTTGCGAAAGAGCTGGAGAAGTTCGTGAAGGCGGACTGAGGTTGGTGGCAGGAGGAGGGGCTGGGTACGCCAGCCCCTCCGGAGCGAACGGCAGGCGAATGCGCGTCTGATCCGGTCAGGCGCCGTTCGCCTGCCGGGATGATTCCCCGGCTTCGTCCGGAGCGAATGAATTCGCGGCAACAACATCACACAGTCCGCCTGCGCGGACTCGGCGGCCAAGCCGTGTGCGGCGTTCCAGACACCTGCGCGTCCGCAGCCGGAAATCACACGGTCGAAGCCCTGTCCGGCGACGCGTCCGCGGCTCCGAGACAGGGCTTCTAGCTTTCCAGCGGCGGGTTACCCGCTCATAAGCGGGGCTCGTCGCCGCGCGTCACTTTCGCACTCCCGCACTCCCCTCCGGCCGCAGGGTCATCCGGCTGACGGCCCGGCGCTCGGACTTGCCGCGGTCGAGGGGGATGAGCCACAGGCGGCCTTCGCGCCACAGGGGCGTCTGGTCGCGGTAGTGGGGGGAGAAGGGGATGCCGCTCTGCCCGGTGGGGATCACGAAGCCGCCGGAGCCGTCGGGATCCGCCATGTCGACCACGTGGCGCTGGCTGCTTCCGTACGTGTTGGTGAACGGCGGCTTGCGCGCGCTCCATCCGCTCACGTTGACCGTGTAGTACGAGCCGGCGTTGGGGAACGGGCCGATGTTGAGCTTGTACGCGCGGTCCAGCACGCTCACCACGCCCATGGGGTGGGCGATCTGCGTCTGGTGCAGCGCGCCCCACGTCTGCGATCCCACCGCCTGCGCGGCGGTACGCATGGCCTCCACCGCCAGCTCGCCCAGCGTCTCCGTCGTTCCCTCCGTCGTCACGTCGTCCACCCACGCGCCGCCGCCCTGCTCCAGGATGCGGTCCATGGTGGTGCGCGGAAAGTAGACGTTCTTGCCGCCGAACTCGTCGTTCCCCACGCGGGTGCGCAGCTCGTCGAACCAGGTGTAGAAGAGCGCCGCGCCGCGCGAGTCCATCCGCGCCTCGCCGTTCCAGGCGCGCAGCTCGCGGGCGGCATCGGCCAGGTTCCCACGCTCTGCGGCCTGGATGGCGAAGGGGAGGTGGCGCAGGGCGAAGACGTCGCGCACGTCCATCTGCTGGCGCGCCACGTCCGCCGCCGTCAGGCCGCGGCCCGCCTCCACCAGCTGGCGGATGCGGGTGGCGCGCCAGGGCTCGGCCCAGTTGCTGGTGATGTGGTGCGGATACGCGGGCCCCACCTGCCGGTTGTTGGCGGTGACGACGAAGCCGTCCGCCGGATCGAGCACGTGCGGATGCTGGTCGAAGGCAAGGAACCCGGTCCAGTCCGCCTCCCCCGTCCACCCGGGCTGGGGAAGGACGCCGTCGCCGCCGCGGCGGATGGGGACGCGCCCGCCCATCCAGTAGCCGAAGCGCCCGTCGCGGTCCGCGAAGATCACGTTCTGGTGCGGGTTGTTGAAGCCGCGCAGCGCGGCCGTGAACTCGTCCGCACTGCGCGCCGTGTTCATCCCCAGCAGCGCCACGACCTCCGTGGAGGGCTCGTACGCCGTCCACTGCATGGACAGCACGCGGTCGCCGCCGCGCTCCTCCGCGTCGGAGATCACGGGGCCGTGGCGCGTGGTCCGCACGTTGTGGACGATGCGCTCGCCGCCCTTTACCTGGATCGTCTCGGGGCGGACGGTCATCTCCGCCCAGCCGCCGGGGGTTCGGTAGCGGTTGGGGTTGGCGGAATCCACCTGCTCCACGAAGAAGTCGACGTCATCCACCATGGCGTTGGTGTAGCCCCACGCTACGCGGTCGCTGTGCCCGGCGACGACGACGGGGACGCCGGGGAGCGTCATCCCCGCCACGTTGAACCCGCCGCCGTGCAGGGCGGCCAGGTACCAGATGGCGGGCGCCCGCAGCGCCAGGTGCATGTCGTTGGCGAGGATCGGCTTTCCCGACTTTGTGCGCGACCCGCCGATGACCCAGGAGTTGGACGCGTGGGAGGCGGACACGGACTCCAGCAGCTCCAGCGCGAGCGGCGGCGCGTCCGGCAGGGGAACGCGGCCGGTGACGCGCGGAACGGGGGCGGCCGCGGGCGCGGCGGCAGGGGCGGCGCCGCGGCCCTGCCACTGCGCGTCGGCGCCCAGGATGGTGGTGCCGTTCTGCGGATAGAAGGGAAACAGGTCGCGCGCCTTTTCCTGCCCGACGGCGTCCACGGCGCGCTGCAGGGTGAGCCCCAGGTCGTAGTCCGCCAGGTCCCACGCCATGATCTTGGCGATGGAAAGCGTGTTGCGGACGGTCCACGGCTCGGGTCTGAAGCGCAGGGTCACGAACTCCGGCGGCAGGGGGCCGGGGTGGGTGCGGATCCACGCATTCACGCCGTCTGCGTACGCCTGCAGCATCCGCCGGTGCTCGGGCGCCAGCCGCGCCTCGTTCTCCGCCGCGCTGCGCCCCATGCCCACGGTGCGCAGGAACTTGTCCGTATCCACCAGGTCCTTGCCCAGGATCTCGGCCAGGCGGCCATCGGCCACGCGCCGGAACATCTCCATCTGGTACAGGCGGTCCTGCGCGTGGACGTAGCCCATGGCGCGGAACAGGTCCTCCTCGTCCTTGGCCCAGACGTGCGGCACGCCCAGCGAGTCGCGCCACACCTCCACGGGCGCGCGCAGCCCCGCCAGCGCCGCGCCGCGCGTGGGGTCCGGCTGCGAGCGCCCCAGCCACACGCGCCCGGCCAGGAGCGCGACGACCACCAGCACGAGCACGCCCGCGAGGACGTAAAGGAGCTTCTTGAGCATCGGGAGCTTCGGGACGGGTGGGGCGGGGGGATGCGGATCGGGATGATGCGTGAGAATGCGTCGCGCGGGCGGGTGCGGTCAAGGTGAAGGGGTGAACGGGTGAAGGGGTGAGGCAGGCTCCACGGCTACGCCGGGAGGCCCTCTCCCCCGCCGTCTTCGCCGCTCGTTCCTCGCGGCTCGCGGCGACCCCTCCCCCAAACTGCGGGGGAGGGGTGGGTGTGCCGCGGGTGCCGTGCGCTCCGGAGGCAGTCGAGCGGGATCGAATTCTCCCCTCTCCGTGAGGAACGAACGGGGAGGGGCCGGGGGAGGGGCACCCCGCGGACGCAGTTCGATGCCGGTCGAAGTGCCTGACCCTCCCCCGTCTGCGACCCCAAACTGCGGGGGAGGGGTTGTTTGCAGGCACGGTAGTGGCGGAAACGCCAACCCCTCCCCCGGGGTTGGGGGAGGGGTCGACCGCCGTCGCGAGGAACGAGCGAAAGGCCGGTCGGGGGAGAGGGCCTCGCGGAAACGCGTTCACCCCCTCACCCGTTCACCCGTTCACTGCTGTCTCGCCCAGACGTTGTTCGCGCGGTCGATGTCCGGGAACGCGTTCTCCGCGTCGATCTCCACGCGGATCACGGGGGAGGCGGCGCGCGGAAGGGTGAGCGTGGCGGTGCGGCGGCCCTCCAGCCAGGTCTCCACCGGCACCTCCACCGCCTGCGTCTCGCCGTTCTCGCGCGTCACGGTGACGCGGGCGGGCATGAGGGCCAGGCCGCGGTCCTCGATGACGATGGTGGCGCCGCCGGCGCCCTCCGTCACGCTGCCGACGGCCTGGTCCAGCGTCCACGTCTCGTAGAACCAGGTGCGCCAGAACCAGTCCAGGTCTTCGCCCGCCACCTCTTCGACCGTGTTGAAGAAGTCCCACGGATACGGGTGCTTCCACGCCCACCGCTGCAGAAAGGTGCGCCACGCGCGGTTGAACGTCGCCTCGCCAAGGATGGCGCGCAGGCTCACGAAGTTGGTGGACGGCTTGGGGTACGACGCGGTTCCGTACGCGGCGCCGCTGTAGTGAAAGTCGCTGCGGCGCATGATCTCGCCCTCGGCGCCGGCGCGCGCGGTGCCCAGGTACGACTCGCGGTCCTCCAGCTCGGGCGTGCTGGTGGGAAAGGTGTCCTTGCGCGCCTGCGCCTCGTGGTACGTCGTCATCCCCTCGTCCATCCACGAGTAGCGCCGCTCGTCCACGCTCACGATCATGGGCACCCACATGTGCGCCAGCTCGTGCGCCGTCACGCCGTACAGGCTCTCGTCGGTTCCGCGCGTGCGGGCGTCGATGATCGTCATCATCGGGTACTCCATCCCCCCGCCGATGATGTCCTCGGCCTCCACCGCGGTCATGTGCGGCCAGGGGTAGGGGATGCCCGTGAACTCCGACATGTACGTGATGGCGTGCGCCTCGTAGTCGGCGGTGTGGGCCCAGCGCGGCGCGTTGGCGCGCCAGAAGGCGTGGATGGCGGTGTGGTCCACGCGCCCGTCGCCGTTGCGGTCGCCCACGGTGGTGCGGCGCGCGTCCCAGTTGCTGGCCAGGGTCACGCTGTACGCCACGTCACGCACGCTGTCAGCGCGGAACCGCCACGTCACCAGCCCGTTCTGCCCCGCCGTGGTCACGCGCCCGAAGTCCGCGGGGGTGACGACGTGCACCACCCGGTCGCTCTCGATCCCCTGCCGGTAGCGCTGCAGGATGGCCGGAGCCAGCGTCTGCTCCAGGTTCTGCGGCACGCCGGTGCCAAAGACGATCCACTGCGGCGGCGCCTCGAAGGTCACGTCGAAGGTGCCGAAGTCGGCGTAGAACTCGCCGGTGCCGCGGAAGGGGTCCGGGTGCCAGCCGATCACGTCGTCGTAGACGGCCATGGCCGGGTAGAAGTAGGCGAAGAAGAAGAGGTTGTCCTCGCTGTACCCCATGCGGCCGCTGCCGCCGGCCTGCGGCACCTTGAACGCCCAGTCAACGCCGATGCGCACCGTGGCACCGGGCGCGACGGGCGTCGCGGGGGCGATGATCATCCGCGTGCCGTTGATGATGTAGCGGGCGCCCTCGCGGCCGCCCTGCGCCACGGGCTGCCCGTCCAGCGCCACCCGCGTCACCTCCACCCCGCCCGTGACCTCCGCCGGCTCGTTGCGCACCACGCCGGGCGCGTTCTGGTTGAGCGTAAGGTCCACGTGCAGCTGCGGCAGCGGGTTGGGCGAGTTGTTGGTGTAGGTGATGGTCTCGCTCCCCTCCAGCCGCTTCTGGTCGGGGATCACGCGCGTGCGGATCTGGTAGTCGGCGCGGTTCTGCCAGTAGCGCGCGCCGGGGGCGCCGGTGGCTGTGCGCGTCCCCGCGGTGACGGCGCGCTGGTACTCCGGCGGCGGCGTAACGGGGTAGGGGATGGGCCGCTCCAGGCGGACGGGCCCCGGCATGGGCGACGGCCCGGACGAAGGCTGCGTGCCGCACCCCGCCAGGAGCGCGGCGGTGGTGAACGCGGAAAACCAGCGCGTGATCATCAATATGCTCTCCAGAGTCAGTGTTGCCGCGCAATCTGGAGCGCGCGCGGGGAGTGGCGCAAGCGAGGTGGGACAAGGCGTGGCGGGCGCGGGACGGGGCGCGGGGGAGCCGGCTCGCGCGCCCACGTCGCAGGAACGAATGAATTCGGCGCTGGAAAGCCGCAAAGTCCGCCTGCGCGGACTCCAACCCCC
>DASQBH010001481.1:0-3532 GCA_035635315.1 Longimicrobium sp. | reverse complement strand
CCAGCAACGCCGTGCGCTCGGCGCGCCAGTGGGTGAAGGACTTCGCCGCCGCGGGCGCGCACCAGGTGGACTTTCCCATCGTGGACAGCCGCGAGCGGGCGCAGGACCCCGTGGTGGCGCGGATGATCCAGGACGCGGACGCCGTCTTCCTGGGCGGCGGCGACCAGGTGCACCTGGTGGCAACGGTCGGCGGATCTCGCGTGGACCGCGCGGTGCGCGAGGCGTACGCCGGCGGCGCCACCATCTGCGGCACCAGCGCGGGCGCGGCGGCCCTCACCGAGACCATCCTGGCCGGCGGCGAGCCCGACGAGTACGGGCAGATGCAGGACCTTCACCTGGGCCCCGGCTTTGGCCTGCTGGGCTTCCGCGCGATGATCGACACGCACTTCACGCAGCGGCGTCGGCTGCAGCGGCTGTTCATGGTCATCGCCCAGAACCCCGAGACGCTGGGGCTGGGGATCGACGAAGACACGGCGCTGGTGGTGCAGGGCCACCTGGGCGAGGTGGTGGGCAAGGGATCGGTGACGTTCGTCGACGGCCGCGGCGTTCGCTTCGACAACGCCGACGAGTGCATGGACGGCAAGCCGCTCACCCTGAGCTACCTGCGCGTGGGCATCGTGGGGGCCGGCTACTCGCTCAACCTGCGCGAGCGTGAACTGGAGGTGCTCATCCAGGCGCGCCGGGAGGAAGCCGCGGGCGAGGGCGGCCTGGAGGTGCTGCGCAGCGAGGGGATGGAGGAGCCGGCGGGCAAGTGAAGTGCGAAAGTGCGAAAGTGCGAAAGTGCGAAAGTGCGAGTTGCTCACTCCGTTTGCTTTGGGCCTTGACACAAGGCTGATGGCGCCGTAGATTCCGCGTCAACAATAGCCCCCACGCCTCTTTAACGGGTTCGCCCGGTGAATGCGCACCAGGGGGCTTGTTTATTTCCCCAACTTTCGATCTCCCGTGGCGCCTATTCCAAGCGGCTCTACGCGAAGCCTGCGCTCCGGCAGGCATCGATCAGGCGGCAGATCCGCTAAAAGACTGGGGTACAGAGGAACAGACAAAAGCCAGAGGAACAGAGAAAACCGGTTCCTCTGTTCCTCTGGCTTTTGTCTGTTCCTCTGTACCTTTCGCTGTTGTTATTACGCCCGGGGAAAGGCAAGGCGGGCCGGCGTTGCTACTCGGCTACCGCACAGAGTCCATCGGTGGCTCAGCCGACGGGCTGGGCTTCGGCGATGGTCTCGAGGGTGAGCGACACCTGGCCGGGGACGCGCTCGGCTTCGTACAGCACCTGGTAGGCGCGCTGGATCAGCCGGTTCAGGCTGCAGCGCGGGTCCGTGCAGCTCACCGCGCCGATGGCCAGCGCCGGGGCAGGGTCGTGGCCGGAGGCGAGCATGGCCAGCGACTCGCGGATGCGGTCCAGCGCCACGGCCGCCGCGTCGGGGCCGGCGTCCACCAGCAGCAGCGCGAACTCCCGCCCGCGCGGCCGCGCCACCACGTCCGTCGCGCGCAGGGTGGCCTGCAGTGCGTCCACCAGTGCGCCCGCGAACGGCTCCCCCGCCGCGCCGGCGTCCAGGTACGCGAGCGTCACCGACCGGCCGTGGCGCGCCACCGCGGCGTGCTCGTGCTCCAGCAGCCGGTAGAACGAGGCGCCCTCCGTCACCCCCTCGTCGCTGTCGCCGGGGGCGGCCACGCGGTCGCGCATGCGCCGCAGCTCCGACGCCAGCACGGCCACCACGCCGAACACCGCCATCCGCGCCGCCGCGTTCCAGTACGGGATGAGCGGGTGCGAGTACGGATGGCCGGAAAAAACGTCCGCCGCCAGCCAAGCCACGGCGCCCAGCCCCGACACCGCCAGCCCCGCCCACCGCCCCGCGTGCCACCCGGCCAGCGCCGCGGGCAGCACGTACAGCGGCATCAGCGTCACCTCGTAGCCGGTGGCGCCGTCCAGCGCGCTGGCGGCTCCCATCAGCAGCACGGCTTCGGTGATGGCTCGCGCCGGGGAGCGGCTTCGCTCCGTGCGACCGCTTTTCATGGGGTGATCGGGTCCAGCGGGAAACGAAGGGGCCCTCGGACGGCAGGGCGGGGAGATGGGGAGGGCTGAAAGATACGCGTCGGCGCGCCGATGTCGAGGATAATTTTCGTCCACCGCGAATCTGGTTCCACGCCCCGCATCGCCGGGAACCGTGGTGAGCTCAACACCGTGTCCCGCACGTCGGCCGTTGCGGGGCGCACCAGGCTTCCCTGGAGACGTCGGGAACGGCAACCGGATGGAAGCGCGGCAGGGGGCCATCCGCATTTTTTCAGGAACCCCATCGTCTTCCAGGGCGCTCCGCAACCTGCCATCCGGCTTCACCTGATGCGCGATCCCGTGAGCCCTCCCCTCGCACAACCTCG
The DNA here is from genome assembly GCA_035635315.1 of Longimicrobium sp. Lineage (GTDB taxonomy): Bacteria > Gemmatimonadota > Gemmatimonadetes > Longimicrobiales > Longimicrobiaceae > Longimicrobium. Next base: position 1,156 of record DASQBH010001481.1, on the reverse strand, counting down.
GCGGAAACCCGCCGGACCCCTCGCGCGCCGGGACTTTGCAAGATCGCGCATCAGGTGTTCGTGGAGGCCGGGTCCGGTGCGCTTCCGGCAGGCATCGTCGCCCGCTGATGATGGGGATGAGGGGTCCCTCAAAAAAATTCTCACGGCCCCTCACTGCGTCCGCACCATCCGCCCAACCCGACGTTCCACGCCCGATGTCCAACCCGAAACGGGGAAACGCTCCGGCGGCTTCGGGGATGCCGACGCCCCGCAGCCTGCCATCCGGCTTCATCCGATGCGCGATCTCGTGAACCGTCCCCGCGCACGGCCGCCGCGGGAGCGCGCAATCGACGAAGAGCCCTCTCGCGCGGACGGGCGCGCGTCAGAGCATGCCGCGGCGCTTGACGTCCAGGTAGCGGTTCACCACGGCGGGGACGGCGTCGCCGGGGCGGGTGTCGGCGACCAGCACGCCGGCGCGCTGCATGGCGGCCAGCGCGGCGGCGCGCGCCTGCAGCAGCTCTTCGGCGGCGGCGCGGCGGTAGACGCTGGCCTCGTCCGTGGCTGTGAGCGAGGCCGCAGCTTCCAGGTCCGGGTTGCGGATGGCGACGGCCAGCGGCAGGTGCCGGTCCGCCGCGCGGCTCAGCTGCGAGACCACGGCCGCGCTGGCCAGCGGATCGATCAGGTCCGTGAACAGCACCAGCAGCGACCGCTTGCGCACCTGCTTGGACAGGTACGTGAACGCGGCGGGGTAGTTGGGCTCTACCATCCGCGCGTGCACCTCGCCCAGCGCCTCGGCCAGGCGCGAGACGGAGTTGCGGGCGGGGGGGATGAACGCCTCCACTTTGTCGCTGAAGACCAGCAGCCCCACGGCGTCGTCGTGCACGCGCGCCACGTCGGCCAGCAGCAGCGCGGCGGTGAGCGCGTAGTCCAGCCGCTCGCGCTCCCCCACCTTCTGCGTCATCAGCCGGCCGGCGTCGATGGCGATCATCACGTTCTGCCGCCGCTCCAGCTCGAACTGGCGCACGATCAGGTTGCCGCGGCGCGCGCTGGCCTTCCAGTCCACCGTGCGCGGGTCGTCGCCGCGCACGTACTCGCGCAGGCTCTCGAACGAGCCCCCCTCGCCGCGCTGGCGTACGGCGCGAAAGCCCGCCTCGCGCAGGCGGTTGCGCAGCCCCAG
>DASQBH010001480.1:0-3117 GCA_035635315.1 Longimicrobium sp. | reverse complement strand
GACGAGGCGAAGCTGCACGTGCTGCACGACCGCGAAGGCCATGTCGTCAGCGGAGAGCGAGCCGGGGCGGCCGCCGTGCGGACGATCGTCGCGGCAAGTTCGCGCCGCGGCGCGCCGCCGCGCTATCTTCTGTGCGAACCCAGGATCCATGCCCCGGAAACCACGTCCGTGACACCAATCGTACGCGCACTTCTCATCGCCAACGTCGCCGCGTTCTTCGTGCAGTCGGCGCTGCCGGCACTGGCGAACGACCTCGTCTTCATCCCGGCGCTGGCGCTCATGCGCCCGTGGACCGTCGTGACGTACATGTTCCTGCACGGCGACCTGATGCACCTGCTGTTCAACATGCTCGCGCTCTTCTTCTTCGGACCGCGCGTGGAGGAACGCATCCTCTCACGCCAGTTCGCCATCCTGTTTTTTCTGAGCGGCATCACCGGCGCGCTGCTGTCGGTGATCTTCTCGCCCGGCTCGCCGATCATCGGCGCCTCGGGCGGCGTGTTTGGCGTGATGCTGGCGTTCGCCTGGTTCTGGCCGCACGAGAAGATCCTCATCTGGGGGGTCCTGCCCGTGGAGGCGCGCATGCTGGTGATCCTCACCACCCTGTTCGCGCTGTGGAGCGGCTTTGGCGGCGTGGGCGGCGGCATCGCGCACTTCGCGCACCTGGGCGGCTACCTGGGCGCGTTCCTGTACCTGCGCTGGCTGGACCGCAAGCGCACCGCGTTCAAGCGCCAGGCCACCGCCGCCTCGCCCGACGCCGTGCGGCGCGTGGCCGGCTACAAGGCCATCGACCTCACGTCGGTGCACGAGGTGAACCGCGAGGAGATCACCCGCCTCCTCGACAAGATCAGCGCGCAGGGGCTGGGATCGCTCACGGCGCAGGAGATCACCTTTCTCTCCAACTTCGTCCCCCCCGACGACCGGGTGCCGCCGGCGGCGTGAGCGGGCTGCGGCCGATGGCTGCCGCGCTAGCGTCCGACTACATCCTGGCGTGGTGGCGCGGCGCAGCAGCCGCGGCGGAGGTTGCCACGGCTGCCGCAATTGAGGCTCCGTCAGTCAAGCGGCCAGCCGACGCACCACCTCCACCGTGCCGCACCTGTAGACCGTCACGCACACCAGCTCGCCCCGCGGATCGCGCACCTCCCACCAGCGGCCCTTCTCGCGCTTGACGCGCTACCAGAGACCCGGGATCAGCCGATGCCGCACGCGTTCCGCGTACGCGGCGTAGCCCGGCAGCTCGCGCCGGAGGAAGCGCTCCTCCAGCCGGAGCCGGATCACCATGAGGGTGACCGGGATCACGGCGGCCAGGGCCGCGACGTACGACTCCAGCCACAGGCCCAGGCCCACGAGGATGAACGGATCGCTGCGTAGAACGGGTGACGAACGACGCCGTAAACTCCCGAATCCGCTACGGCGTGCGCCCGCTCGCTCTGCAGTTCCACAACGAGCGCCTACTGTGCCTCGCTTTCCGATCGTCCGCCATCGTTTAGCAGATCGCCAAATTGCACGTATCCATGTTCGCCGAGCCGATGGATGAGAGCCCGTACACGCTCTCGCGTTTGCGCACGCCCGGAGCGAAGTACCTCGCGAAGAAGCGGGTTGACATCATCCACCGCAATGTACGTGTACTTAGCCCGTAACTGGGCAAGTACGACGGCCTCAGCGATCTGGAAGACGGTGTCCACATCCGTCCGTACCAGTTCGTGTAGCCGATCCCAATCGGTGTGCAATTCGATGTTGCCTTTGGCAAGTTGCGCGGTGCGGAGACCAAGACGGACGACCACCTCATCCGGAAGGTATGGCGTTCGGAGGAACCAGCCCAAGCCAATTGCCTCTTCTGCCGCTTCGTTTTCTTGCGACTGGTCAAGTTCCGAAAGCCGCCATTCCCAAAACTGCGCCAGCCGAGCTACGTAGTCAGGGGAAGGCGCCTCCTTAGCATCGCTCAATCCACGAAAAATGCTCCAGTACGCACTGCCGCGTTCCTTTGCGGGCACGTTTGAGAACGTCGTCTCGATCAAGTGATCGGAATCACCGATCGATACGATACCACGGAGGAACGCAACCAGGACGTGCAATGCCAGCGATTTGGTCGGGGACCAGCGATCTTTATCGGCGCCCCTCAAATCCGAATTGATTCCCGCTACATCCGCCGCCGTCTTGTACCACGGGCGGAGCGTCTGGAATACAGTATCGTAAACACGGGATCGAATGAGGTATGCTCCCCAAGCCGGCTTGTTGATGGGATCCTCGGCTCCACCCGTGAATAGCCGTTCCGCGTTTTCCGCCAGCCACTGGGGTACGAGGAGGTGTAATTGAGGGATGAAATGCCCGATCATCCCCTGTGCAGCCATACCAGGCCTTCCGTCCAGACTCATCACCTCATCGAGCAACGGAATCAGCTTCGATCGGACGACTTCCTTCGCCCTATCCTTATGCTCTTCGCTTGATTGCTCGTCACGCTCAATGGACCGGTACATCCAAAGAGCCGCGGACACGATCACGCGAGCGACCTTCCCCGCCGTGTCGTTCAACGCAATAGTGAGTATCCCGTCGATGCTCGTAGGCAGCTCAGGGCTAAACTGGGCTCCTGGGAGTGGACACTGAGCCACACGCGTGACAACAGACCAGACTTCTTCTTGCAGTTCTGGGAGAATGCGGTCGTGAGTGCATCCCTCGTCCACAACACTCGCCGACGCGTCCACGATTTCCCGCCAAGACGCCGCGTCTGCCTCTCCCGCGTGCACATCTTCATCGCAGGCTTTCCCCACGACCTGCGATACAAAGCGGAGCAAGTCAGCCCAGTGAGCGAACTCGCCAGATTCCGCCGCTCTTCCGAGCCCGCGAATAATCGGCTCGAGAAAATTCGCCCTGAGGCCGTTCTGGATCACGAGTTCGCCCACTGCGAGCGCCTCGTCAGGACGTGTGGCTGCGTAGTCTCCAACCGCTAGTTCAAGCCCACGGAGCGTGCCCGACGACCAATCGTCGCCGGCTTTCCAATCGCGCAAGAGTTCGAAGACAGCTTGCGGTGACTTCTTGCCGAGTTCCTGAGTGGTCGCAGGAGTCGGCTCGCCACCCCAAGAAAATCCGCCGACGTAGGTGCCGACTTCTGCGAGTTCCCGT
>DASQBH010001479.1:0-2241 GCA_035635315.1 Longimicrobium sp. | reverse complement strand
GTGGAGTACGCCCAGACCATCCTGGCCTCGGGCACCGACCTGCTGAACCTGATCAACGACGTGCTGGACCTGTCCAAGGTCGAGGCGGGCAAGATGGACATCAACGCCAGCGACGTGCTGCTGGCGGACGTGACCACCTTCGTGGACCGCAGCTTCCGCCCGGTCGCCGACCAGAAGGGGCTGGAGCTGGCGACGGACATCGACCCCGAGTTGCCGGCGGCCGTGTACACCGACGGGCAGCGGCTGCAGCAGGTGCTCAAGAACCTGCTCAGCAACGCCTTCAAGTTCACCGAAGAGGGGGGCGTGACCCTCACCATGCGCAAGGCGGAAAAGGGCCGCCGCTTTGCCCATCCGGCGCTCAACGAGGCCGAGGTGGTGGTGGCCTTCGCCGTGTCCGACACCGGCATCGGCATTCCGGCCGACAAGCACCGGGTGATCTTCGAGTCGTTCCAGCAGGCCGACGGCACCACCAGCCGCCGCTTCGGCGGCACGGGGCTGGGGCTCAGCATCAGCCGCGAGATCGCGCGGCTGCTGGGCGGCGAGATCCGGGTGGAGAGCGCCGAGGGGCGGGGGAGCACCTTCACCCTCTTCCTCCCCCTCACCTGGCCGGGCGACCCCGAGGGCGGCGACCACGGCGAGAACGACGGCCCGTACGGCGGCGGTGACGGCGGGGGGACGATGGCCCTTCCCGCGCAGCGCCGCGCGCAGGGGGGCGGCGAGGAGCGTCCGTACGACCGGCCGGAGCGGCGGCGCACCCCGCGCGACCCCAGCGAGGTGGGGATCCACGACGACCGCGCCTCCATCCAGCCGGGCGACCGGGTGGTGCTCATCGTGGAGAACGATCCGCACTTCGCGCGCATCCTGCTGGACATGGGGCGCGAAAAGGGGTTCAAGGCGCTGGTGGCCATGGACGGCGAGCAGGCGCTGGAGCTGGTGCGCGAGTACCGCCCCGACGCGCTCACCCTGGACATCGACCTGCCGGGGATCGACGGGTGGACGGTGCTTGACCGGCTGAAGCACGCGCCCGAGACGCGGCACATCCCGGTGCACATCCTTTCCGGCGTGGGGCAGCGGCAGCGCGGCCTGCGCCAGGGGGCGGTGAACTACCTGGAGAAGCCCATCAGCAAGGAGAACCTGGACAGCGCCTTCGACCGCATCAGCACCTTCCTGGAAGAGGGGGTCAAGCGGCTGCTGGTGGTGGAGGACGATCCCACGCAGCGCCAGAGCATCATCGAGCTCATCGGCGAGGGCGACGTGGAGATCACGGCGGTGGGGAGCGCCGAGGAGGCCATGGACCGGCTGCGCGAGATGCGCTTCGACTGCATGGTGCTTGACCTGGGGCTCACCGGCGAGGACGGCTACAACCTGCTGGAGCGGGTAAAGAGCACGCCCGAGATGCAGGACCTGCCCATCATCATCTACACGGGCAAGGACCTGTCGCAGGCCGAGGAGACGCGGCTGCGGCGCTACGCCGAGACCATCATCATCAAGGACGCCAAGAGCCCCGAGCGGCTGCTGGACGAGACCGCGCTCTTCCTGCACCGGGTGGAGAGCAGCCTGCCCGACGACAAGCGCCGCATGCTGGAGCAGCTGCACCGGAGCGACAGCGTGTTCGAGGGCAAGCGCATCCTGATCGTGGACGACGACGTGCGGAACATCTTCTCGCTCACCTCGGTGCTGGAGCAGCAGGGGATGCACGTGGTGTTCGCCGAGAACGGCCGCGACGCCATCCGCACCCTGCAGGAGAACGCGGGGATCGACCTGGTGCTGATGGACGTGATGATGCCCGAGATGGACGGCTACGAGACCACCCGCGCCATCCGCGAGATGCCGGAGTTCGCGCAGCTGCCCATCATCTCGCTTACCGCCAAGGCGATGAAGGGCGACCGCGAGAAGGCCATCGCCGCCGGCGCGTCGGACTACATCACCAAGCCCGTGGACGTGGACCAGCTGCTGTCGCTGATGCGGGTGTGGCTGTACCGGTAGGGGACAGGGGATAGAGGACAGGGGACAGCGGGAAGGGAAGGGGCGCTTCGGATGGTTCGAGGTCCGCCCCCTCCGCTCGCTTAGGCTCGCACCTCCCCCAAAACTGCTGGGGGAGGTTGGCGCTGCGGAGAAAGCGGTGCGGGATGGTGGGCCGCCCCCCTCCCCGGCCCTCCCCCACAAACTGCGTGGGGGAGGGAGAACGGCAGGCAGCGTCCGGAGCGGGATCGAATTCTCCCCTCTCCGTGAGGAACGAAC
>DASQBH010001478.1:0-4371 GCA_035635315.1 Longimicrobium sp. | reverse complement strand
CCCACCCCGCAAAAACCGAAAGTCCACCCCCGCACCGAAAATTCGGACGGCAGGCTCGGGGGGGGACAAGCCCCCCGCTCGCCTGCCGTGGTGGACACTTCCGAGCCCGGCAATGCCGGGCGGCGCCGTTCTCAGTCGGAGAGCGGGACCAGTTCCCCCACCGCCCCGAGGAGTGCCGAAAGTTGCTCACTCCACCCGCCCGACTCCAGCACCCCCGCCACGCTCAACGCGAGCGTGCGGAACGGCTCCGGCACATCCGCCCCGGTGCACGCCAGCCGGAACACCGTGAGGTCGCAGCGAAACGTCTCCACCCACCCGTCGAGGTCCGCAGGATCCGCCTCTCTGGCCCAATCGGCCCACCCCGGAACGAGGTCCGCGACCCCGAGGCCGATTAGCTGGAACAGGTCCGACAACCCGCCGTCAACGAAGTTCAGCAGGTGCGCGTAATCGTCCCGTCCGTGTTTGGCATGCTCGCTGTTCGCTTCAACCCACACCTGTAGCGGGCGGAACGTCCGCCATCCCCGTTCCATGTGGTCGAGGATGGACAGGAACACCGGCCGCGTGGCGGGCTCTACCGCGTCCACACGCTCGCGCGCTTCCCGCCACTTCTGCGAGTACAGCGTTGCTTTTGGCTCACTCATGATGCACGCTCCACCTTTCGCGCGGCTGTGTCGCGCGGCCGAAGGTCCGCCATTGCCGAGGCGTGAGCCAGCCGGAACAGCCCGTGTGCAGCCCGCATCCGTGTGCGTGGCGAGGCGTACCGCCTCGCCACGCGGTAGCCGATCCAGAAGAACCACTCCGCTCCTTCCGCTATCCCGCGCCCCTCGTACAGCGCCCCCAACTCAACCAGCGCGGCGGAGTAGGCGGGGCCGTTGAGTTCACGCCGCGAAAGCCCCACCGCGCGCCGTAGCCACCCCTCCGCCCGTACGTCCTGCCCCGCAGAACGCGCGTAGATCCCCGTGTGCAGGGCCGCTTCCGCGAAGTGCGGCTCCGCGCTGGCGCCCGCTTGGGAAAACGCAACTGCGGTTTTCTTCTTCCCGGCCGCGTGCGCCCACGCCGCGACTTCTAGACAGCAGATGCAGAGGATCGACGCATCCACGCGGGCGCCGAGCGTCAGCATGCTGTGGATGGTGTCCACTGGCGCGGAGATTTTCGCGGGTAGCTCGGTGCCGATCAGCCCGGCAAACCGCGCGTCCGTGCTCCCCTCCGCGAACAGGTTTTCGCGTGCGTCCGGCGGCGCCTCACTCCATAGCCGTACGTCCCGCGCTGCACGCCAGAGCAGCACGCCCAGATCGCCGGGGATTTCCACGAGGATTGCGGCGTCGTCAAGCGTCTCGTCCGGCCCGCGCAGGATGGAGGGCGGAACGCACCACCGACGCGACCGGGGCGGACCACGGCGGGGCATTAGTTCCCGCTCCCCAGCATGTACCCGCCACACGGGCGCGGTGTCGGCGCCGATTGCCGTACCGATACGGGTTGCTCCCTCCATCGCTCCAACCGTTCGGCACGTGTGGGCGGACCCCCCACCTGAACGCTGTCGCCTACCGTGCTCGCCCCCGACTCCGTGCTGTGTGCTTGGGATTGACGTAGGGATAGTTTTGCCGTTCGCATGGCCCCCTCCTGACGCATTGAGGATGAAAAAAACGCGGGTTTTGAACGAGTAAACCCGCGCTTTCTCACGCGTCAACATGCCCACAGAACACGGCCAGATAGGCCCGCTCATGCCGGAAATGAGCGGTTTTCTGCACGGAATGATTCCGCGCGATTGCCTGTTCCGTTCGACCTGAATTGTGGGATAGGGTTGATGGACGGATTACCCTATGTCGGCTCGCGTCTCTACAGCTGTGGCGCATAACGCGCGCTTTGCCGAAATTGGTCCCCGACCACCGAAGTATCCCACCTTTACGGAGAGCGTCCGATGATGGAGCGGAAGAGATTGAGCGTTGCGGTTGGGCTGCTGCTGGCCGCCCTGGTCGCCGGGTGTGGGGGCGACGGCGCCCAACCGCTGGGCCCTGACGTGGAGGCCCGGCTGAATACCGGCGATGCTACGGCCGAGCGCGGCCCCGGCGCGGTGATTGGCTCTGGACGGGACGGCACGACAACGACGACGACCGACACGACCGGCCGAGGACCGGGGGGCGTAATTGGCTCGGGTAGTTAACCGACCGCATCTGTGCCTAACGCACGCTGCGCCCACCGCCGGTGTTCGGCGGTGGGCGCAGCAGCAGATAAGGCGAAGAGATCAGTCGGTCAGTGCGCGGAGAAGCCGGTTCGCGAGCGCGCGCACGTGGTCAGGCGGTTCGATAGGTCTTGGGGCGGGGGCAGAGGTTCGCACGCGCTCCTGAATCTGTTCGGCCAGTTCTACGGTGTCCGGCACCCGCCGTTCGCGCGCCAGTGTTTCCGCGCGCTTGGCGAGATCAACAGCACGGGAGTTTAGCCCCAAGAACTGTGCGCCTTCCGCCACGCTGGCGAGTCCTTCGGCCGCGAACTCGTTTCGTAGGTTCAGGAGGCGTTCAGCCTCATCCCACGCAGCCGAAAACCGCGCTCTGTCGCCTGCGCCCGCAGCAGCTCGCGCGAGGTTCGCAACTGCGATGAACTGTTCTTTCGGGGCAAGACGCGGACGTACAGCGTCAAAGACCAACGCAGCCAAACCAAAGAACCCCTGCCAAGACCAGAGTTGCGCGGCATCATGGGCGAACCCGGCGAATCCGGCCGAGGCGTGATCGTACAGTTCAAATGCAGCGGCTGCATGTTCCTCCGCCTCACCGAACCTGCCTTGCAGCATACACAAGGTCATGAGGTTGTGCCGGGACGGGCCAGCGTGTTCCAGATTGTACTTGCGGGAAATCCGCCACGTCATGACCCACCACCGCCGCGCCGCCCGCTGGTTGCCCAGGTGGTATTCGAGGTTGCCGAGACTGAGAAACGCCGCGCCCTGCACGTAGCGGTTCCCATCGCGCCGGGCGAGGCCTACCGCCCGCTCCAGCCACTGCCGTGATCGCTCGTATTGGGCGTTTTGCCGGAGCGCACGCCCGACAACCCATGCCCGATGCGGATTGCGCGGCTCCGTGATGGCGGCAATCTCAGCGTACCAAACGGCTGTCTCTGGATATGCGTTGGCGGTTGCCCACTCGCTGACCGCGCTACAGGCGTCAGCGATCCGTGAAGGTGACGCATCAAGCGGATGCACCACCAGCCGATTGAGGATTCGGAAGGCTTTCCGTACGTCTTCCGGACCTGTCGGCAACTGCACTGTTGGCGGGTGTGGGATGGACCCGAAAAGCGAGTCTAGCTGCTGCGCCGGGGTAACGTTCCACAGCAACACGTCGCGCGCTCGCTGAAATGCGAGTTCCCCTAGCTCGCCTTCTAGTTCGTTAAGGATCGATGCGCACTCAAAACCGCCCCGGTACGGCAGGGGCGGCGGGAGTGCCGCCTTCCAGCCGCCGCGCCGCCTGGGTACTCCGTCCGGCTCCGGCCGTTCGGTAAGAAGCATTATCTTCCGCTACATGATTACCGAAGGGTTGCGCGTTAGGAGCGCACCCGAAAGTAGGCAAAGCGTTGATCCCAACGCAAGCGCCGCCATTATTCGCGCACACCGAAAAGCCCCTCCCTCTCGCAGGGAGTGAGGGGCTTGCCTGTGACCTAGCCGGTTTGTGCGCCCGACGCTACGAACCTGCAGCCTTCCTTAACGCTTCCGCGTCGAGAGCGCAGGCGAGAAACACATCCCACGTCCCATCTGGTCGCGGGCGCCCTTGCAAACCGGTGAGGAGTCGCCGGGGACCACTTTCGGGCGGTTCACCCAAGACTGTCACGCCTGGGTTGGTACCGGACCTAGGATCGACCACATCGTGGATGATTAGCGTTCCTTCGAGTTCGCGGACTTGAACGCGTGCCCCGAAGCGCCCGCAGAGTGCTTGCAGGGTCCGCAAGGGAGTCGCGTTCCGTTCGTAGAGGGACCGTGGCACCGGCCACGCGTCCATGATCGTCTCATCATCGGGAGTGCGCGGGACCCCGTCCGGGCCTACGGGTGCAGTTAGGACGAGCAGGTGGGCGCGCGCAAGCGGATCTCGCGCACGCCGGAAATACATCCGGTAGCTGGTGTCGGTATCCGGAGCAGTAATTATCTCGCGGCTGTCGGGCCGCTGGACCGTGAGAATCGCATCGCGCTCCGAAATTGACCACTCCCGCGCCGCACCGGCTTTGAACGTGTCTCCAACGTAGATCATCACATCGCTCCTCACGACAGTTAGCTTTTCCGGGACCTGAGGCGAATAAAAAACGAAGGCGACTCGTATGTCAATGCCGCTGAGAGCGGTGTCTAATCGCTCGCTAACGCTGTGAGCGCAACGGTTCAGAGTCGTGCGCGGTAGG
>DASQBH010001477.1:0-8301 GCA_035635315.1 Longimicrobium sp. | reverse complement strand
GACCACCGTCCGCTCCGCCGGGAGCGCGTGGACCAGGTGCGCGTAGCTGTGGTCGGCCACGTGGTACAGGTCCATCCCTCCCGCATGGCGCCGCAGCCAGCGCGGATACGCCAGGTGCCGCGCCATCAGCCGGTCCGCGTTGCGCCCCGTGCGCCCGCGCAGCACCCGCCCGAACGCGCGCGGCATCCGCGGACGCAGCGCGGCGGGCTCGCAGCCGGGCGCGTGCGCCCGCAGCCCCGCGACCAGCAGCTCGGCGGCCAGGTCCATGCTGGGCCAGCCCTCCTCCGCGTAGTCGCACACCACGCCCACCGTCACCGGGGCGAGCAGATGAACCATGCCTGGCTGTTGATGAGCCCGCCCAGCACGGGCACGGGCGAAAAGCGCGTCTCGCGCAGGTGAAAGTCGCGCCGGAGCCGCGCGGCCAGCCGGCGCCAGTTGAAGCCCTTGTGGCCGTGGTAGCGGTTGGGCGCGCCGTCGGAAAAGCGCGTCTCGTACACGGGGCGGTCGATGACGGTCTCCGGCCCCGCGAACACCATCTTCGCCAGTTCGCCGGCGGTGAACCGTTCGCGGGCCTGGTAGCCGCTCACGCCGCGCAGCCCGGCCAGCGCGCGCGCCGCCGTCTTGATCAGCAGCGCCGGCCCCGTCTCCACCGGCACGCTGATGATGACCACGCCGTCCGCCGCCACCAGCCGCCGCATCTGCCCGATCACCCGCTCCGCCGCGTCGGGCGTGCAGTGCTCCAGCACCTCCATGCACGTGACCACGCCAAAGCCGCCGTCCGGCAGCGCCGCCACCTCGTCGGTGTGGATGAACCGCAGCCCCTCCAGCGCCCCGAACCGCTCCCGCGCGCCTTCGACGAGCACCTGGTCGATCTCCGCGCCCACGGAGGACGGAAAGATGTCGTGCACCAGCGCCAGGAACGTCCCATCGCCGCAGCCGTAATCCAGCAGCGTGGTGCCCGCATAGGGCTGCACCACCCGCCGCGCCGTCGCAAAGCGCCGCCCGTGGCTCCACCCGATTAGCCCCCGCCCGAACAGCTGCTTCCGCGCATACTCGCCTGAGCGGAGGGGATCGGATTCGTGTTCGTCTGCTGGCGCGTTCAAAGCGGGATCTTGCACGCTGGGCCGGTTCGCGGGAGCTTCGGAGAACACTGCGACGACAAGGGAGGATGATCGATGCCGGACCGCAAGCCGCGCGACCCGCGGCCGCCGAAACAGGCGCAGAGAAGCGTGCGGGTGGATGAGGATCTGCTCCGGCGTGCCGGAAAGATTCTCGGCACGAGTTCGGGCGCCGAAACCATCGCCGCCGCACTCGACCTGATCGTCTTTCGCGACGAAGTCTCCCGCGGAATTCGCAGCATGGCCGGCTCGAACTCCATGCGCAACATCTACGAAGCGGAGGGCTGACGAGGAGGCTCGCCCAGCAGGTGACTGAGGAAGTCCAGGTGCCGCCGCGCCACCAAATCCAGCGCGAACTCGTCGCGGACGCGGGCGAGGCCGCGGGTGGCGAAGTCGGCGCGGCGCGGCGGGGTGGCGAGCAGGGTGTCGATGGCGCGTGTCCAGGCGGCGACGTCGTCCTCCGGCGCGATGAGGCCGGCGTCGCCGATGACGTGCGGGATCTCGCCGCTCTTGCTGCCGATGACGGGGACGCCGCACGCCATCGCCTCCGTCAGCATCCGCCCCAGCTGTTCGTGCCAGCGGCGCGTGGTCCGGCTGGGCGCGCAGAGCAGGTCCATCGCGTTCAGCCAGCCCGGCACGGCATCGTGCGCCACGCCCGTAACGATGCGCACGCGGTCGCCGTGGCGCGCCGCCCACGCGCGCACCTCGCCTTCCATCCGCCCCCCGCCCACGAAGAGCGCACGCCAGGGCTGCGTGCAGGCGTCCAGCGCCCGCATCAGCGTCTCGATCCCCTTTTCCGGGACAAAGCGGCCCAGGTAGCCGACGACGGGCGGCTCCTCATCCATCCACCCCAGCGACGCACGGACGCGCGCGCCGGCCTCGCGATCCGGGCGAAAGAGCGCCGTATCCACCCCCGGCGGGATCACGCGGTGCGGGCGGCGGTCGTACAGGCCGCGCGTCCCCAGCACCTCCGAGACCAGGCGGCCGAACGCGATCCACCCGTCCGCGCGCCACATGGCGTAGCGCTCCATCCACCCGAACGGCGGCGGGTAGCGCTTGGGCAAGTTCTGAAAGGTGGCGAACACCAGCTTCGCGCGCCGCGGCGTCCACGCGGCCACCTGCGCGCCGGCCAGGATGAAGGGCTCCTCCCAGCAGTGCACTACGTCCCACTCCCGGCGCAGCAGCTCGCGCAGCTCCGGACCGTAGCGCATGGTGTGGATGCGCCCGGCGCCGTGGACGGAAACCGGCTCCACCCGCTCCCCCGGTTCGGGCGTCAGCGTGATCGGCCCCAGGTCGCCGGGAAAGCTGGCGGGCGCGGCGGCGGTGACCTCCCACTCCCCCGCCCCGGCCCGCGCCATCGCCTGCGCCAGGCGGCGGTTGGTGCCCACCACGTAGGAGTGGCCCAGCGTCAGCAGCCGGCGCGGACGGCTCACGGCGCCTTTCCGGGGCCGTGGTAGGGGAGCGAGTCCTTCATCGCCATCCACGCGCGCAGCGTGGACCAGCGCACCGCCCGCCGCTCGCGCCGCACCCGCGGCGCCGCGTCCGCCACCCCGCGGACGATGCGGCCGAACCCGCCGGGGTCTGCCCCGCCCCAGTGGCGGCGCATGGGAAAGTAGCGCAGCAGCCGCGGCACCAGCATCCCCAGCGCCACCGGCAGCGGCTCGTTCAGCAGCCCGGAAAGCGCGTCGTTGCGCACGGTGAGGTAGAGGAATCGCTTCGCGTCGCGGCCGGCGGGGTCCGCCAGGTGCGCGACGGGGGCGCCCGGAAGGTAGACCACGCGGTATCCCGCATCCAGCAGCCGCAGGGTGAGCTCCCGCTCCTCGCCCAGGATCCCCAGGATCTCGCGGTAGCCGCCCACCTCGAGCAGCGCGCTCCGCCGGATCAGGTGCGCAAAGCCGATGAAGGTGCGCACCAGCGCCGGCTCCGTGGCCGCGGACGGCTGCGCACCGGGGGGATAGAGGGTGCCGTCCTCGTCCGCCTGCGCGAACGCCACCGCGGCCACGGTGGGATCGGCCTGCAGCACCGCCAGCGCGTCGGCGACGGCGGTGCCGGGGAGGAGGGCTGCGTCGTCGTCCATGTAGAGGATGAACGGCGTCGACGCCTCGCGAGAGATGCGGTTGCGCCCGGCGGTGGGGCCGATCGGCGTCTCCACGCGCAGGACGGTGACCGGCGCGCCGCCGCCCGGCTCCCCGCGGATGGCGGGCTCCACGGGGGCGGCGGATGCGTCGTCCGCCACGAACACGCGGTCGATGAGCCCCTCCGCGTGCCGCAGCGAGCGCAGGCAGCGCAGCAGCGACGCCTGCCGGTCGCGCGTGCAGACGCCGACGGTGACGGGGCGGGCGTGGCCGGGCGTGTGGGGCTGGGTCACCGGCGGCGGGGACGGGGAAAAACGTGGCGAAATGCATCGTCCGATCGGGTGCGAACGATAGGACGCGCGCGCCGGACCGCGCAACCGGGAGGCCGTTTGCATCTCCCCACCATCCTGCGCGTGTTGCGCGAAAGCGGGGGTTCCCGCGCCCGCTGTCATAACCAGCCGGCCGCGCGCGTTTGACTCCACGCGACTCACGTCTCGCATCCATGCAAACAGATGCGGCGCGACGTGTCCCCCCTCCCCCCTCTTCCCACCGGGGAACCATGAAGCTGCGGCCATCCACCCTGCTCCTGCTCACCGCCTTCCTTTCGCTGGCCGCCTGCGGCGACGGCGGCGGGGACGGACCGGGCACCGGCACCGAGGACGGCGGCGAGTACCGCGCCGTGCTGCAGTCGCCCAACGGCGTCGAGGGCGCGGCCGCTTTCGAGCTCACGGGCACGGGGATCCAGGCCGTCACCGCGTCCGTGGGGCGGCTGTTCTCGCAGTCCGCAGGCACCACGACGCGCGTCATCGTGGTGCAGGAGCCCGCGGGGCCGATCTCATTCAAGGTGACGATGGCGGCGGGTCAGGGGCCGCCGTCGGCGCGGGTGGTGGAGGTGGTGGACGGCAACGACCTGCCGCGGACGTCGCTGTCCGGCTACAACGTCGTCTTTGGCCGCTGAGGAGGAGACGATGACCATGCGAAAGACGATCCTCCTGGCCGGCCTGACGGCGGCCTGGGCCGCGCCCGCGCCGGCGCAGGCGCCCGACATCGAGGCGCTGGCCCAGGCGCGCGGAATCACGCTTCCCGCCGCCTACTACGAGCGCGTGGCGCGCGACCCCGACTTCTTCGAGCTGCGGCGTGGATGGCGCAACCGGGCGCCGGCCGGCAAGGGCGGCGCCAGGAGCGGCATCAGCGCGGCCTATCTTCCCCGGCAGGGGCAGCTGCGGATGGTGGTGGTGATGACGCTGTTCGAGGATTCGCCCCAGCCGCCGTTCAGCACCGAGATCACCCACCGGCAGCTATTCGGGCAGAACCCGCTGGGCAACCTGACGGATTTCTACCGCGAGATCAGCGGCGGGCGCGTGAACCTGACCGGCAACGTGCTCCCCTGGGTGCGCTCCAGCATCACCATCACGGCCGCCACCGGCGGGTCTTCGCTGGGGCTGGGTGCGGACGCGCAGCTCGGGCTCCACATGACGGATGCGCTGCAGCGCCTGGACGGCGACGTGAACTTTGCCCAGTTCGACAACGACGGCCCCGACGGCACGCCCAACAGCGGCGACGACGACGGCTACGTGGACGTGGCCGTGTTCCAGTACGGCGAGGTCGCCGCGGCGTGCGGGGGGCCGGGCCCGTGGCCGCACCGCGGGGCCATCCGCGGCTGGACGGGGCAGCCGTACCGCACCGACGACGTGCGCCCCGACGGCCAGCCGGTGTTCGTGGACGACTACATCATGCAGAGCGTGGTGGACTGCGACGGCGAGCCGCAGTCCATCGGCACCATTGCGCACGAGACGGGACACGCCTTTGGCCTTCCCGACTTCTACGACCCCACGGGCGGCCTTCTTCCCGGCCAGCGCCGCTGGGTGCTGGGGTGCTGGACGCTCATGGCAGCCGGCTCGTGGGGGTGCGGCGACGGTGCGCGCCTTGGCAAGGTGGACACGCCGTCGCACATGGGCGCGTACGAAAAGCAGCAGCTGGGATGGATCGACGAGGCGGTGGCGGGCGTCGGCAGCTCCACCTTCACGCTTCCCCCGGTGCAGGCGTCGGGCAAGTCGCTGCGCATTCCGCTGCGCGGCGCGGAGGAGTACCTGCTGCTGGAGTACCGGCCCAACACCGGCTTCGACCGCGAGCTTCCCGTCGGCGGGGTGCTGATGTACCACGTGGACCTGTCCAGGCCCGTGCTGCCGTGCGCCACCTGCCCCAGGGAGTACCGCGTGGGGCTGGTGGAGGCCGACGGCAACGGGGCGCTGGTGCGCACGGCGTCGGAGGGTGGCAACCGCGGCGAGGCGGGCGACGTGTTCACCGGCACGCGCACCCTGACCGACGCGACGGTCCCCTCGCTGCGGCTGAACTCGGGGCAGCCGTCCAACCTTACGCTCACCATCACGGTAGAGAACGGCCAGGCGCGGGTGCAGGTGCTGCGCCGCGTGGTCTCGCAGGAACAGGTACTGGCGCCGTACCTGGGCGGTGCGGCGCTCACCGTCGAGGAGCAGGTGGCGGTGGACGCCCTGGGCAACGCAAACGGACAGTTCGACCTGGGCGACGTACGCCGCTTCCTGCGCACGTCACCGGCGGGGGAGTGAGCCGCGTCATGCGGAATCCGGCGAAACGATTCCGGGGGAGGCGCCGCGCAAAGCACTCCTTCCCGCTGCAAAGCCTGGCGCCGATCGAAGAATCCTTACGCCGGGCGGCAGATTCTTTCCGTCCAAGCGGTTCCCGGGCGTTGCCCGGGCAGGGGGTTCCACGCGAGGGGAATGCGCCGCTGCTCCGGCTCTGCGTGCACGGGCGGGGCGCGGCCCGCTCGTGCAAAAGCGGATGTTGCCGCGCCGGCTGTCATAACCGGCGGGGCGCGCGCGTTTGACTCCACGGAACCCACGCGTCGCATCCCTGTAAACAGATGCGGCGCGACGCGTCCCCTCCCCCCCTCCTCCTACCGGGGAACCATGAAGCTGCGATCATCCACCCTGCTCCTGCTCACCGCCTTCCTTTCCCTGGCTGCCTGCGGCGGCGACGGCGGTGGGGGCGGACCGGGCACCGGCACCGAGGACGGCGGCGAGTACCGCGCCGTGCTGCAGTCGCCCAATGGCGTCGAGGGCGCGGCCGCCTTCGAGCTCACGGGCACGGGGATCCAGGCCGTCACCGCGTCCGTGGGGCGGCTGTTCTCGCAGTCCGCCGGTAGCACGACGCGCGTCATCGTGGTGCAGGAGCCCGCGGGGCCGATCTCGTTCAAGGTGACGATGGCGGCGGGCCAGGGTCCGCCGTCGGCACGGGTGGTGGAGGTGGTGGACGGCAACGACCTGCCGCGGACGTCGCTGTCCGGCTACAACGTCGTCTTCGGCCGCTGAGGAGGAGACGATGACGATGCGAAAGACGATCCTTCTCGCGGGCGCGATGGCGATGTTCGGCGCGGCGGGCTCCGCGCGGGCGCAGGGGCACGACATCGAGGCGCTGGCGCAGGCGCGCGGCATAAGGCTGCCGCAGGGGTACTACGACCGTGTGGCGCGGGAACCGGACTTCTTCGAGCTGAGGCGCGGATGGCGCAGCCTCACGCCGGCGGGCAAGGGCGGCATCAGCGCGGCCTTCCTTCCCCGGCAGGGGCAGCTGCGGATGGTGGTGGTGATGACGCTGTTCGAGGATTCGCCCGAGCCGCCGTTCAGCACCGAGATCACGCACCAGCAGCTCTTTGGGCAGAACCCGCTGGGCAACCTGACGGACTTCTACCGCGAGATCAGCGGCGCCCGCGTCAACCTCACGGGCAACGTGCTCCCCTGGGTGCGCTCCAGCGTCACCGTGCGCGAGGCCACGGGCGAGTCGCTGGGGCTGGGCGACGACGCGCAGATCGGCCGGTACCTGGTGGACGTGCTGCAGCGCCTGGACCCCACCGTCAACTTTGCGCAGTACGACAACAACGGCCCCGACGGCACGCCCAACAGCGCCGACGACGACGGGTACGTGGACGTGGCCGTGATCCAGTACCCGGAGGGCGCCGCGTCGTGCGGGGGGACCGGCCCCTGGCCGCACCGCAGCGCCGTCAGCGGGTGGACGGGGCAGCCATTCGTCACCAACGACGTGCGCCCCAACGGGCAGCCCATCATGGTGAACGAGTACATCATGCAGAGCGCGATGGACTGCGACGGAACGCCGCAGGCCATCAGCACCATCGCGCACGAGACGGGGCACGCGTTCGGGCTGCCGGACTTCTACGACTCCTCGCAGGGCATCCTTCCCTCCCAGCGCCGCTGGGTGCTGGGGTGCTGGACGCTGATGGCGGCCGGCTCGTGGGGGTGCGGCGACGGCGCCAGCTTTGGCAAGGTGGACCGGCCGTCGCACATGGGGGCGTACGAAAAGCAGCAGCTGGGGTGGATCGAGGAGGTCGACGCGGGGACCAACTCCGGCAGCTACACCCTGCTCCCGGTGCAGACGTCGGGAAAGTCGCTGCGCATCTCGCTGCGCGGCAGTGAGGAGTACCTGCTGCTGGAGTACCGGCCCAACACCGGCTTCGACGGCAAGCTCCCCGCCGGCGGCGTGCTGATGTACCACGTGGACCTGTCCAAGCCGATCCGTCCGTGCGCCACCTGCCCCAAGCAGTACCGCGTAGGGCTGGTAGAGGCCGACGCCAACGGCGCGCTGATCAAGACGGCGCAGGAGGGCGGCAACCGCGGCGAGGCCGGCGACGTGTTCACCGGCACGCGCACGCTGACGGACGAGACCACGCCGTCGCTGCGGCTGAACTCGGGGCAGCCGTCCAACCTTACGCTCACCATCACGGTAGAGAACGGGCAGGCGCGGGTGGTGGTGCTGCGCCGCACGCTTACGCAGGCGCAGGTGCTGGCGCCGTACCTGGCCGGCACGGCGCTTACGATCCAGGATGAGGTGGCGGCGGACGCCATCGGCAACAACAACGGGCGCTTCGACCTGGGCGACGTCCGCGCCTTCCTGCGCACTTCGCCTTCGACGGAGTGATTAGCGGGACGGATCGGGCTTCGTCCGAATCTGGATACGAGCTGGTGATTTGCTGAGGGAGGCGCCGTGCTGATCCTGCCTGATCACGGAGCCCCGGCGCCGACCGAAGGATCTCGTCTGCTCAACCTCGAGGCTGGCTTCCG
>DASQBH010001476.1:0-3120 GCA_035635315.1 Longimicrobium sp. | reverse complement strand
GCCGAGTCCGCGCAGGCGGACTGTGTGACGTTGTTGCCGCGATTTCAATCGCTCCGGGAGGCCCGCGGTCGTGTCCCCGGCTGCGGACGCGCAGGTGCGAGGAACGCCGCACACCGCCGGGCCGCCGAGTCCGCGCAGGCGGACTTTGCGATTTTCCAGCGGCGAATTCATTCGCTCCCGCGGGCGGACGGCACGTTACTCAGATAGACTCGCAAGACCCATCATTCGCCCGGTTCGCCAACGGCGGAGGCCCTCACCCGGCTCGTTCCTCGCCTGCCCTCTCCCACGCAGTTTGTGGGAGAGGGCAGGCGAGGAACGAGCCGGGGTTACGGCGCGAGGCCGACGCCCGGTACGCGTGAGGGAGGTTGCGCTACCGGAGCACCGTCGTCTGCGCCTCCTGCGCGACGACGACGCGGTTGCGGCCCTGGGCCTTGGCGGCGTAGAGCGCCTGGTCCGCCAGGAAGAAGAGGAGGTCGGGGGTCTTGGCGTCCTCGGGCGCGGAGGCCAGGCCCACGCTCACGGTGAGCGAATCGCCCGTGGCGCCGAAAACGTGGCCGGCAATGCGGGCGCGCAGCCGCTCCGCCACCATCCCCGCCATCGCCGGATCCGCACCCACCATCAGCACCGCGAACTCCTCCCCGCCAATGCGCGCCACCGAATCGCTGGCCCGCAGCTGCTCACGCAGCAGGATGCCCAGCTCGCGCAGGGCGTCGTCGCCCGCGGGGTGGCCGTGGCGGTCGTTGTAGTCCTTGAAGTGGTCGCAGTCCAGCACGCCCAGCGTAAAGCTGCCCCCGTACCGCCCCACCCGCGCCACCTCCGCCTGAAACCGCTCCGAAAAGTGCCGGCGGTTGGGCAGGCCCGTAAGCGGGTCGGTGTACACCAGCCGCGCCAGCTCCGCGCGGGCCGCCGCCAGCGCCAGCCGCTGCCGGCGGATGCGCCCCAGCACGACGGCCGCGAACAGGTTGGTGATAAAGAAGACGGCGGCCAGGATCGCCTCCACCTCCGGCCGCACCCCTGCCGGCCTGGCCAGCACCACCGCGCCCAGGTAGCCCGCCGTCATCAGCGCCGTCAGCAGCATGGCCGCGCGGAAGCCCGCGTAGCCGGCCAGAAAGATCAGCACCACCGGCCACACCACCAGCACCATCAGCCGCGTCTCCGGCGCCACCATGACGAACTCGGAGAGCAGGATGGCGACGGCGATGCTGGGGATGAAGACGAAGTGCGGATCCCACCCGCGCCACAGCTCCCGCCCCCACTGCAGCAGCAGCCACGTGCCGCCCACGGTGGCGCAGCAGGTAGCGAACGTCAGCACCCACTCGCGCGGGGTGATCTCCACGAACCAGATGGCGTTCAACAGCAGTAGCACCCCCACCGCTACCGCGAGCCCGGTGGTGGCGAGCGCCAGACCTCTCTGTTTCTGCTTCGTATCCAAGTCGCACATCCCCCGCTGTTATGAACCGGCGCGCGGCGCGCAAATCGCGAACCACTGGAATCTCCGTCCTGTTTCACACACGGATAACGCCAGCACATTAAAAAAGAAGATGAAGTAAGCGCACGAATGTCCGAAAATAATCGATTAATACAGCTCCTTATGCGCCGTACCGCTTTTCGAATAAATTATGCGGCTCACGCTCCCTCTGGCGTATCCCCGCCTCGCGCAGCAACGTAGACCGGCGTGAGAAGTCGTCTTCAATCACGGGAGGTGGACGATGGCGCAGGTGTCACTGGCGGAGATTCCGCAGGTGCTGGGGCCGGCGTTCGCGGCCGGCGACGCGGCGGCCGAGGCCAAGGTGCAGGAGCAGGCGAACGTGGAGCGGATCGGGCGGATGGTGCACCTCATCGCGGAGGGCCGCTGGGACGAGCTGCGCGAGCAGCTGGCGCCGGAGGTCACCTACGAGATGGCGGTGCCCCCCAGCATCCCCTGGCGCCGCAGCGCCTTTGGCGCGGCCGAGGTCGTTGCGACCATCGCGGAGAACTTCGGCTGCGTGTGCGAGCAGCGCACGCAGCCGCTCTCGCTGGTCTCCCAAGGCGACACGGTGATGGTGATGGCGCGCGAGTCCGGCCGCTTCGTGGACAACGGCGAGCCGTACGAGATCCTGCTGGCGCAGCAGTTCACCTTTGGCGGCGACGGCCGCCTGGCCGCCTTTCGCTCCGTCGTGGGCGAGGTGGGCCGCCCCGCCGGCTCCTGAGCCGCGTGCCGATGCCATCCAGCAAGGTCGCGTCCGCATCCGCCGCGCAGATCGAAGCACGTCTGCGGGAGATCGGCGATCCGGAGCACGCGCGCTTCGTGGCCGGCTACTTTCGCACCGGGCCCGGCGAGTACGGCGAGGGCGACCGCTTTCTCGGCATCCGCATCCCCGCGCTGCGTGCGCTGGTGCGCGAGTACCGCGGCGTATCCATCGACAGCATGGCCGGCCTGCTGCGCTCGGAATGGCACGAGGCGCGGCTGTTCGCGCTCCTTCTGCTGGTCGACGCCTACAAGCGCGCGGACGCGGAGACGCGCGAGGCGATCTACCGGCTGTATCTGGCCAACACGGCATACATCAACAACTGGGACCTGGTGGATTCGTCGGCGCCGTACATCGTCGGCGCGCACCTGGAGGGGCGGGACCGGTCCGTGCTGGAGGAGCTGGCGCGGTCCGAGATGCTGTGGGAGCGGCGGATCGCCATCCTCGCCACGCAGCACTTCATCCGCGGCGGTGACTTCGGGACGACGCTGCGGATCGCGGAGATGCTGGTGGATGACGGGCACGACCTGATCCACAAGGCCGTGGGGTGGATGCTGCGCGAGATCGGCAACCGCGACCAGGCGGCGGAGGAGGCGTTCCTCATCCGCCACCAGCGCACCATGCCGCGCACGATGCTGCGCTACGCCATCGAGAAATTTCCGCCCGACCTGCGCCAGCGCTACCTGCGCGGCGAGGTGGAGGGCGGGTAGCGGGGTAGATTTACGACGGCGGGGCCGGCGCACGATAGCCGGCCCCGCTGCATTTCCACGTCTGCGGAAGCGTATATCGACCTCCGCAAAAACAAACTGCGAGAGGTACAGAGGAACAGACAAAAGCCAGAGGAACAGAGGAAAAACGGTTCGTCCCTGTTCCTCCGGCTTTTGTCTGTTCC
>DASQBH010001475.1:0-12161 GCA_035635315.1 Longimicrobium sp. | reverse complement strand
GACCGACTCGTTCCCCTCCGGCACCAGCGGCCGGCGGAGGATCCCGGCGTCTTCGAGGGATGCGAAGCGCGCGTCGTACCACGCGGCGTTCGCCCGGCGCGCCGCGCTCCACCGGTCCAGGTACGGCAGCTTGGCCAGCAGGATCGCCGCCTGCAGCGTGTCGAGCCGCGAGTTGAAGCCCACCTCGTCGTGGTGGTACATCTTCACCCCGCCGTGCGTCCGCAGCCGGCGGATGCGGTCGGCGTAGGCGTCGTCGTCCGTCACCAGCATCCCGCCGTCGCCGTAGCCGCCCAGGTTCTTGGAGGGAAAGAAGGAGAAGGTCGTGGCGTCGCCCAGCTGCCCCGTGGCCTTCCACTCGCCGTCCACCACCTGCCGCGCCCCGATCGACTGGGCCGAGTCCTCCAGCAGGAACAGGCCGTGGCGCCGCGACGTCTCGCGCAGCGGCGCCATCTCCGCCATCAGGCCGAAGAGATGGACGGGGACGATGGCGCGGGTGCGCGGCGTCACCGCGCGCTCCACGGCCGCCGGGTCCAGGTTCATCGTCACCGGGTCGATGTCCACGAAGACCGCGCGCCCGCCGGCGTTGTGGATGGTCCCCGCCGTGGCGAAGAAGGTGAAGGGGGTGGTGATCACCTCGTCCCCGGGCTGCAGGTCCAGCGCGCGCAGCGCCAGCAGCAGCGCGTCCGTCCCCGACGCCAGCCCCACGGCGTGCTTTACGCCGGCGTACGCCGCCACGGCCGCCTCGAACTCCTGCACGATCGGCCCCAGGATGAACGTCTGCTCGCGCAGCACCCGGTCGATCTGTACGCGCACGTCGGCTTCCACCTGCTCGAACTGCCGCTTCAGGTCCAGCAATGCAACGGACACCCGCTCACCTCGGTTCTGATGATTCGCCATTGAGCCCGCGATCCAGCGCGGCGGCCAGCGCCGCCGCCACCCGCTCCCCCGCCCGCCCGTCCCACCCCTCCGGCCGCGGCGGCGCATCTCCCGCGGCGCCGCGCGCCAGCGCGTCGCGGAACGAGGCGACCACGCCCTCCGCCGTCAGCGGCCAGGGCGCCAGGCGGTTGGTCCCCTCCGTCACCGTCACCGGGCGCTCCGTCTGCTCGCGCAGCGTCACGCACGGCACCCCCAGCGCCGTCGTCTCCTCCTGCACCCCGCCCGAGTCCGTCAGCACCGCCGCGGCGCCCTCGGTAAGCGACAGCATCTCCAGGTACCCCACCGGCTCCAGCACCCGCAGCGGCCGCAGCAGCGCCTGCAGCCCGAACGCCTCCGCCTGCCGCCGCGCGCGCGGGTGCAGGGGAAGGACGACGGGCATCTCGCGCGCGACCGTTCCCAGCGCCTCCAGCACGCCGCGAAAGGCCGCGGGGTCGTCCACGTTGCTGGGACGGTGCAGCGTGCTGAGCGCGTAGCGCCCGCGCTCCACCCCCAGCTCGGCCGCAAAGCCGCGCTCGCGCGCGCGCGGAAGCTGCGCCAGCAGGGTGTCGATCATGGTGTTTCCCACGAACACCACGCGCTCCTCCGGCACCCCCTCCGCCCGCAGGTTGGGGTGCGCGTCGCGGCTGGGGGTAAGCAGCAGGTCCGACACCCGGTCGGTGACCACGCGGTTCACCTCCTCGGGCATCCGCCAGTCGCCGCTGCGCAGCCCCGCCTCCACGTGCGCCACCCGGCACCCCGTCTCGGGCTGCAGCTTGGCCGCCACCAGCGCGCACGCCAGCGTGGAGTTCACGTCGCCCACCACCACCACCCAGTCGGGGCGCTCGGCCAGCACCACGGGCTCGAACGCCTCCATGATGCGCGCCGTCTGCACCGCGTGGCTCCCGGAGCCCACCCCCAGGTGGTGGTCGGGCTCGGGAAGCTGCAGGTCGGCAAAGAAGGCGTCCGACATGCGCGCGTCGTAGTGCTGCCCCGTGTGCACCAGCAGGGGGTGGTGCCCCGCCCGCCGCAGGGCAGCAAGAACGGGCGCGACCTTCATGAAGTTAGGCCGCGCCCCCGCCACCAGGATGACCTTCATGCCGCCACGAGACGGGTGCGCCGCAGCGTCAGTCCGCCGCTGCATCCGAGATCACCAGCCGCGGCACCCCCACGGGAACGTGCCGCCGCGACAGCCCCACCACGTGCTGCAGCGGCTCGCGCATCACCCCGCGCGTGTCCACCACCAGCCGCGCCTTCTGCGCCACGCGGGCGTAGTCCACCTCGCTGTGGTCGGTCACCACCACCACCACGTCGCTCTCCGCCAGCACCGCGTCCGTCAGCGGCACGCTGCGCAGGGGCAGGTTGTGCACCGGCGTGTGCCCGTCGTCCTTGATGACGGGGCAGAACGGGTCGTGGTACTGCACGTCGGCGCCCTTTTCCTGCAGCAGCCGGATCACGTCCATGGCCGGGCTCTCGCGCAGGTCGTCGATGTCCTTCTTGTACGCCACGCCCAGCACCAGCACCCGGCTCCCCTTGACGGCCTTGCCCACGTCGTTCAGGCAGTCGGCCACCTTGCGCACCACGAACGACGGCATCTCGCCGTTGATCTCGCTGGCCAGCTCGATCATCCGCGTCTTGAACGCCAGCGTGCGCATCTTCCACTGCAGGTAGTGCGGGTCCAGCGGAATGCAGTGGCCGCCCAGCCCGGGCCCGGGGGTGAACTTCATGAAGCCGAACGGCTTGGTGGCCGCCGCCTCGATCACCTCCCACACGTCCACCCCCAGCTTGTCGCACGCCTGCGCCAGCTCGTTGGCCAGGGCGATGTTGATCATCCGGAAGGTGTTCTCGTACACCTTGGTGAGCTCCGCCGCCTCGGCGCTCCCCACGGGGACCATGGTGTCGAACACGCGCGAGTACAGCTCCAGCCCCAGCTCCTTGCACGCCTGCGTCACCCCGCCCAGCACCTTGGGGGTGTTGCGGGTCTGCCACACGGGGTTGCCGGGGTCCACCCGCTCGGGGCTGAAGCAGAGGAAGAAGTCCTCACCCACCGCCAGCCCCGACTCCTCCAGCACGGGAAGCACCACCTCGCGGGTGGTCCCCGGGTAGGTGGTGCTCTCCAGGATGACCATCTGCCCCGCCCGCAGCCCGTGCAGCACCGCCTG
Source organism: Longimicrobium sp. (assembly GCA_035635315.1). Classification (GTDB taxonomy): domain Bacteria; phylum Gemmatimonadota; class Gemmatimonadetes; order Longimicrobiales; family Longimicrobiaceae; genus Longimicrobium. Next base: position 9,087 of record DASQBH010001475.1, on the reverse strand, counting down.
CGAGGCGCTGACCACGTACGACAGGTCGGGGTCCTTGGTCTTGTTGAGCGGGGTGGGGACGCAGATGGTGATGGCGTCGCACTCCGCCAGCCGCTTCAGGTCGGTGGTGGCCTCCAGCAGCCCGCTGGAGGTAAAGGCGCCCAGCACGTCGCCGCTCACGTCCTGCACGTGGCTGAAGCCCCGGTTGATCCCCTGCACCACCCCCTCGGAGATGTCGAAGCCCAGCACCGGATAGCCGCTGCGGGCCAGCTCCACGGCCAGGGGAAGCCCCACGTAGCCCAGGCCGATCACGCCCACCACCGCCTCGCGGTTCTCGATCCGCGCCTGCAGCCGCGCGCGCACGCTCACTCGTTCGTCCATTGTCTCCCGCGGGTTGCGCGGCTCCGCCGCCAGGGCGGGCCACTGCCGGATTCGAAGCCGGAAAATGTAGGAAGGGGGTCCGGTCCGGACAACCCCCTCAGTCGCCGTCCGCCGCCAGAACGCCGCGCTCGCGCAGGGGCGGAACGCACTCCGGCACCAGCCCGCGGATGGCGTCCAGGATGTCGGCGGAGCTCCCCACCGCCGCCGCCGCCGCCAGCCGGTCCAGCCCCGAGGTAAGGGCGTCCGGCTCCGGCTCCGCCGTCTGCACCACCCGCACCTTGCTGATCCCCGTGGGCACCGTGGCCTCGCGCGCCTCCATCAGCTCCTCGTGCAGCTTCTCTCCCGGCCGCAGGCCGGTAAAGACGATGGGGACGTCGGTGTACGGCTCCAGCCCCGAAAGCCGGATCAGGTTCTCGGCCAGCTCCACGATGCGCACCGGCTCGCCCATCTCCAGCATGCAGATGCGCCCCTGCGCGTCGGGGAGCGCCGCCGCCTGCAGCACCAGCTGCACCGCCTCGGGGATGGTCATGAAGTAGCGGGTCACCTCGGGGTGCGTCACCGTGATCGGCTGCCCCGCGGCCAGCTGCCGCTTGAACACCGGGATCACGCTCCCGTCGCTGCCCAGCACGTTGCCGAAGCGCACCGCGCGAAAGTCCGTGTCCGACGCCCGCAGCGCCGGCCACCCCAGCACGATCTGCTCCGCCAGCCGCTTGGTGGCGCCCATCACGCTGCTGGGGTAGACCGCCTTGTCGGTGGAGATCAGGACGAACTTCTCCGCCCCGTAGCGCGCCGCCGCCTGCGACACCGTCAGCGTGCCGATCACGTTGTTGCGCACCGCCTCCACCGGGTTGTCCTCCATCAGCGGCACGTGCTTGTACGCCGCCGCGTGAAAGACGAAGTCCGGCCGGTGCCGGGCAAACACGCTCTCCATCCGCGCCGCGTCCGTCACGTCGGCGATGATGGGGATGATCTCCAGCTCCGGGTGCGCCGCGCGCAGCTCGATGTTGGTGAAGTACAGGGGGCTCTCGGCCTGGTCCAGCACCAGCAGCCGCCGCGGGGCGAACCCCGCCACCTGCCGCGCCAGCTCCGAGCCGATCGATCCGGCGCCGCCCGTCACCAGCACCGTGCGCCCCTCCAGGTCGCCGCGGGGGCCCTCCACCCCCAGGTCGATGGCGTCGCGCCCCAGCAGGTCCTCGATCTGCACCTTGCGCAGCTCGCCCAGCCGGGCGCGGCCGTCCAGCAGCTCGCGCATGGAGGGGACGATCTTGAAGTCCACCCCCGTCTCCAGGCACGCCTCCACGATGCCGCGCATCTCCGCGCGGGTGGCGCTGGGGATGGCGATCACCAGCAGCTTGATCCCCTCCTTGGCCACCAGCGACCGCAGGTCGGCCGAGGTGCCCACCACCGGCACGCCGTGCAGCCGCATCCCGCGCTTCCCCGGGTCGTCGTCCACCATGGCCACGGGGCAGATCTCCGACTCGCCCTCGCGCTGCGTCTCGCGCAGCAGCCGCTCCGCCGCCGTCCCCGCGCCGATGATGAGCGCCCGCTTGCCGCGGCGCGCGCGCCAGGGAAGGAGCCGCTCTTCGCGGAACGCCCGCACCCCGAAGCGCAGCCCCCCGAACAGCACCAGCGCCGTGATCCAGTCCAGCACCAGCACCGAGCGGGGAAGGAGCCCCGCCCCGCCGCCCGCCAGGTCGCCGGTCATGAACAGCGCCAGCAGCAGCAGCACCGAGCTCAGGGTGGTGGCGCGCACCAGGTCGATCAGGTCGCGCATCCCCACGTGCCGCCACCAGCCGTGGAACAGGCCGAAGATGGCGAACGAGGCCATCCGCAGCACCATCAGGTACGGTACCGTGCGCCAGTACAGGTCGATGTGCCGCTCGGGAGGCCGGAAGTCGAAGCGCAGGGCGAAGGCCATGTAGTACCCCAGCGGCACCAGCAGCAGGTGCAGCACCAGAACGATGGGCCGGCGCAGTCGCAGGAGAAGTGAGAGCATCCGAATGGCTGGAAGATGAACCGCTTCGGGACGGAGGCACCGCGGCCGCCTTCCCGGTGTGTCTGTGTCCGGGCGGACGGGACGAAAGAGGACGTCGGCTCCGGGGCGACGCAGCTACCGTGCCCGCCGTTCGCCGGCGCTCCCCTCCCTGCCCCCCTCAGCCCTCCAGGCCCCTGGCGAACTGCCGGGCCCAGTAGCTGATGATCATGTCCGCCCCCGCGCGCCGTATGGAGGTTAGCGCCTCCCGGTGGGCGCGGGGCCCGTCGATCCACCCCTTCTCGGCGGCCGCCTCGATCATGGCGTACTCGCCGCTCACGTGGTACGCGCACACCGGGTACCCTGTCCCTTCCTTGACCCGGTGGATCACGTCCAGGTACGCCAGGGCGGGCTTCACCATCACCATGTCCGCCCCCTCCTCCACGTCCAGCCGGGCCTCGCGCAGCGCCTCGCGCACGTTGGCCGGGTCCATCTGCGCCGTGCGCCGGTCCCCGAACTCCGGCGCCGACCCAGCGGCGTCGCGAAACGGCCCGTAGAAGGCGGAGGCGTACTTCACCGCGTACGACAGGATCGCCGTCTGCGCGAACCCCGCCCCGTCCAGCGCGGCGCGGATGGCGCCCACGCGGCCGTCCATCATGTCGCTGGGGGCCACCACGTCCGCCCCCGCCGCCGCGTGCGTCACCGCCATCCGGGCCAGCAGCTCCACCGTGGAGTCGTTGTCCACGTCGCCCCGGTGGATGAGCCCGCAGTGCCCGTGGCTGGTGTACTCGCACAGGCACACGTCCGTGATCACCAGCAGCTCCGGGAGCTCCGCCTTGAGCCGGCGCACCGCCCGCTGCACCACGCCGTCCTCCGCGTACCCCTGCGTCCCCGCCTCGTCCTTCTCATCCGGAATGCCGAAGAGGAGGACGGCGGGGATCCCCAGCCGCAGCGCCTCTTCCGCGTCCCTTACCAGCTCGTCGATCGAGGTCTGGTCCACGCCCGGCATGGACCCCACGGGGCGGCGGACGCCTTCCCCTTCGACGACGAACAGCGGCAGGATCAGGTCCTGCGGCCGCACCTCCGTCTCGCGGACCAGGGCGCGGATGGGCTCCGAGCGGCGCAGCCGGCGCGCGCGGTAGGCCGGAAAGCTGGGCATCACCCTCTCTATGTTCAGCCGCCGGTGTCCGGCGGCGTCCGACTCAAAAGAAGACGGCGAGCTGCGCGTCCAGCGCCGTTTCGCTCCACCCGTCGCCCCCCTCGGCCCGGCCGCGCGCCCGCAGTTCCACGTGGGGCCGCAGCCGGTACGAGAACCCGCCCTGCGCCCCCAGGCTGCGCCCCGTGCGCGCCGGGGCGAACAGGTTGCCGCCGCCGAAGCTCGCGTAGCTGGCGTCCGACCGCTCGCGCACGAACCCGCGCGCGTCCATCCGCAGCCGCGCGTCCAGCAGCTCCGCGCGGGCGTATCCCGCGGCTTCCCACCCCTCCCCGCCCAGCGGGTGGCCCAGCGGTCGCGACCCGCGCGCCCAGTTGCCCGGGAAGGAGAAGTTGAAGTACCAGGGCCCGTGCCCGCAGCACACCTCGGCAAAGCGCGTGTACTCCGCCCCGGCCCCCACCTCCGGCGCGCCGGGGACGGCGGGGAAGAAGATCCCGGCCACCCGTGCCGGCACCTCGTTCAGCGCGCCCGCCCCGTCGTCCGCCCCCCACTCCAGGTAGACCGTCGCGGGGACCAGCGCCTCCGTCGGCAGCCGCCAGCGCCCCTCGAAGGAGAGGATCTGGTTCTCGAAGGTGGTGCCGCGGATCACGCCCACCAGCATCTTGAGCACCTTCTCCGTCGTCACCTCCTCCGCGCCGCCGAAGAGCGTGGCGCGGTTGACGGCAAAAGACAGGCGGCCGTGCGGCCGGAACGCCACCCGCGCCCCCCACAGCCAGGGCTCGTCCGGATGCCGCGTCCCCCCGGCGCGGCTCAGGAACACGTGCCCGGCGACGGGCCCCGCGTAGCGGAGAAAGCCCGGCAGGCGCAGCGGGCGCACGGTCTGCACCTCCACCCGCGGCAGCAGCGGCGCCCCCAGCGTGATCCCGCCGCCCTCGCTCCACCCGTAGCCCACGGGCTGCTTGCCGGCGGAAAGGGAGAGGGGCCCCGCCTGCGCCACCGCCTCCCAGCGCGCCAGGTCCGCCCCCTCGTCGTCCCACCGCCCCAGCGCCCACAGCGCCAGGTGGCGCCCGGCCTGCACTCTGCCCGCCGCGTCCAGCCGCGCCGTGGCGACGTCCGGCACCGGCTGCGGGTCCTGCCGCGAGGCAAAGTAGCCCACCGCGGGGGAAAGGCGGCCGTGCTCGCCCGCGTACCCCGCCGCCGCGTGGCCGTTGACGGAGAGGAGGAGGGGGTCGCCGTCCGCGTCCTCGCCGTACTCCGGAAACTCCTCGCGAAAGCGGTCCACCCAGCCGTGCGCCAGCGCCGCCAGCAGCGGGTCCCGCCCTTCCGCGGCCTCCGCCGCCTGCTCCAGCGCGTCCAGCACCGCCCCGCGGGGCGCCGCGTCCTGCGCGGGAAACCAGCCGGGCGCCAGCCCCATGGCCTCCGCCCGCTCCGCCGCGCGCACCGCCCAGTGCCCCGGCGGCAGCAGCGGCGACGCGTCGGCCGCGTGCGGCGGGTGCGCGCTCCGCGCCGGCGCCGCCATCGACCGCGCGGCCGAATCCGCCCCGACCGGCAGCGTCTGCGCGACGAGCGAATCGTGTCCGCAAACGTATAGGGTCAACAGGAGCGATCCAGCGCCCATCCGCCACGCCCGCCCCGCGCTCATCCGCCGTCCGCGAACAGGGTCCGCAGCGCCTGCACCAGCCCCGGCGTGGTGTACTCCGCCGCCTCCACGTCCACCGCCATCCCCATCTCCCGCGCCGTCGCCGAGGTCACCGGGCCGATGGAGGCCACCTTCGCCCGCCCCACGTCCGCCCCCACCAGCTGGACGAAGTTCTTCACGGTGCTGCTGGCGGTGAACGTCACCGCGTCCACCTCGCCGCGGTCCAGCATCGCCCGCACCCGCTCGGCGCCGCTCCCGTCCTGCACCGTGGTGTACGCCGCCACCTCCACCACCTCGGCCCCCGCCTCGCGCAGCGAATCCGGCAGCACCGGCCGCGCCACGGCGGCGCGGGGGACCAGGATTCGCGCGCCGTGGACGCGGCCCGCCGCCAACAACGCGCGAACGGCCGATTCTGCGACAAACTCGTCGGGAACCAGGTCCGGCGTTACCCCCCGCCGCTCCAGCTCCGCCGCCGTGGCGGGGCCGATGGCGCACACCCTGACGCCGCCCAGGGCCCGCGCGTCACATCTCTGCTCCGCCAGCGCGTACCAGAACCGCTCCACCCCGTTGGCGCTGGTAAAGACGATCCAGTCGAAGGTCCCCGCCTCCGCCGCGGCCCGCCGCAGCGGCTCGGGATCGTCCGCGGGGGCGATGCGGATGACGGGGAACTGCACCACCTCCGCGCCCAGCGCCTCCAGCGCCGCGGCGAAGTCGCTCGCCTGCGCCCGCGCCCGGGTGACGACGATGCGCCGCCCCGAAAGCGGCCGCCGGTCCCACCAGCCGAGTGTCTCGCGGAGCCCGACCACCTCGCCGACGACGATGAGCGACGGGGCGCCGATCCCGGCCTCCTTCGCGATCGCGGGGAGCGTCTCCAGCGTCCCGCTGACCGTCCGCTGGCGGGGGTACGTCCCCCACTCGATGGCGGCGGCGGGCGTCTCCGGGGCGCGGCCGTGCTCGATGAGGCGGCGGAAGTTGTCCGCCATCTTCCCCACGCCCATGTAGAAGACGACCGTCCCCACCCCGCGGGCCAGGTGCGCCCAGTCCACGTCCGTGTCGGGCTTGGTCGGGTCCTCGTGGCCGGTGACGAAGGCCACGCTGGCCGCCATCCCCCGCTGCGTCACGGGGATCCCCGCGTACGCCGGCGCCGCGATCCCCGCCGTCACGCCCGGGACCACCTCGAACGGGATCCCCGCCTCCGCCAGCACCAGCGCCTCTTCGCCGCCGCGCCCGAAGACGAAGGGGTCTCCCCCCTTGAGTCGGACCACCGTGCGGTGTTTCCCCGCCAGGTCGACGAGGATCTGGTTGATCTGCTCCTGGGTGCGGTGGTGCTCGCCCCCGCGCTTGCCCACGTACACGCGCTCCGCGTGCGGGGCGCGCTCCATGATGGCCGGGCTCACCAGCGCGTCGTACACCAGCACGTCCGCCCGCTCCATCAGCTCCGCCGCGCGCAGCGTCAGCAGCCCGGGATCGCCGGGGCCGGCGCCGACCAGGTAGACGGTTCCGCTCACGCAGCCGCCTGGGCGCGCGTGTCCAGCCGCCCTGCCTGCCACTCCAGCAGGTCCGAGAGCGTCTGGCGAAAGGGGATCGCCGGCGCCCACCCCAGGCCCCGCAGCCGCGCGTTGTCGCCCAGGAGGAGGGGGACGTCCACGGGGCGCACGCGCTCGGGATCCACCTCCAGCCGCGCGCGCGTGCCGCTGATCTCCACCAGCTCGTCCACCGCCTCCTGCATCGACCGCGCGACTCCCGAGCAGACGTTGTAGACGCGGCCGGGCGCGCCGGATTCCATGAGCCTGACGTAGGCGCGCACCACGTCGCGCACGTCCAGCAGGTCGCGCCGCGCGCTCAGGTTACCCACGTGCAGCACCGGCTCCGCCCCGCCCGCGCGGATCAGCGCGAGCTGCCGGGCGAAGCTGGCCAGGGCGAAGCGGACGTCCTGCCCCGGCCCCGTGTGGTTGAAGCTGCGGGCGATGACCACCTCGATGCCGCCGGACTCCCCCGCCTGCAGCGCCGCCATCTCCGCCGCCGCCTTGCTGGCCGCGTACGGGTTGCACGGGCGCAGGGGCCGGTCCTCGCCGATCGGCTGCTCCGCCTCCGGCACCGCGCCGTACGCCTCCGCCGAGGCCACGAGCAGCAGGCGCGCCCCTTTCGGAAGCGCTTGGGCGATGCGCAGCGTCCCCGTGGCGTTCACGTCCCACGTCCCCAGAGGATCGTGGAACGAGTCGCCCACGCTGGCCTGCCCGGCCAGGTGAAAGACGGCGTCCGGCGCCGCGCGTTCCACGGCTTCGGCGACGGAGTCGGCGGAGGTGACGTCCATCTCCACCCACTCCGCCCCGCCGCGATCCGCCGGAAAGGCGTGCCCGGGCTGCCCGGCCGCATGGACGGAATGCCCGTCCCCGACCAGGTCGCGGACGAGCCAGGAGCCCACGAACCCCGCCGCGCCCGTCACCAGGACGCGCATCGGCTTCACCCCGCCGCCGCCAGCGCGGCGCGCGGAGTGCCGCGCAGCCGCTCCAGGTCGGCGTCCACCATCATCCGCACCAGCTGGTCGAAGTCCACCTCCGGCTCCCACCCCAGCTCCGTCTTCGCGCGCGACGGATCGCCGACGAGCAGGTCCACCTCGGCCGGGCGCATGAAGCGCGGGTCCTGCTTTACGTACGGGCGCCAGTCCAGGTCCACCGCGGCGAACGCCGTCTCCACCAGCTTCTGCACCGTGTGCGTCTCGCCGGTGGCCACGACGAAGTCCTCGGGGCGGTCGTGCTGCAGCATCAGCCACATGGCGCGCACGTAGTCGCCGGCAAAGCCCCAGTCGCGCTGCGCGTCCAGGTTGCCCAGCCGCAGCTCGTCGCTCAGGCCCAGCTTGATGCGCGCGGCCGCGTCGGTGACCTTGCGGGTGACGAACTCCAGCCCGCGGCGGGGCGACTCGTGGTTGAACAGGATGCCGCTCACGGCGAACATCCCGTAGCTCTCGCGGTAGTTGACGGTGGCCCAGTGGCCGTAGACCTTGGCCACGCCGTACGGGCTGCGGGGGTAGAAAGGGGTGTCCTCGTCCTGCGGCACCGCCATCACCTTGCCGAACATCTCGGACGACGACGCCTGGTAGAAGCGGATGCGGCGCTCGCGGTCGAAGATTCTTATGGCTTCCAGCATGCGCGTCACGCCCAGCCCGGTCACGTCGCCGGTGAGCACGGGCTGCGTCCACGAGGTCTGGACGAACGACTGCGCCGCCAGGTTGTAGACTTCGTCGGGCTTGCTCTCTTCCAGGGCGTAGAAGAGCGAGTTCTGGTCGGTAAGGTCAGCCGACAGCAGCTCCAGGCGGTCCTGGATGTGCTGGATGCGCTCGAAGGTGACGGTGGAGCTGCGGCGGACCAGCCCGTAGACCCTGTAGCCCTTCTCCAGCAGCAGCTCGGCCAGGTAGCTGCCGTCCTGGCCGGTGATGCCGGTGATCAGTGCGGTCTTCATGCCCATGGGGGAACGGTGTGCGCGGCCCTTGCGGCAGGCCGTTACAGCCGGGAAACGTAGCCGCGGGGGTAAGCGGTGTCAACGCAAACCGTTCGGCGGCACGGGTTGACCGGAGCGCGTGAAGGGCTTACATTTGACGGCTTCGCAGGGTTTGTATCGATACGGCTACAGGAGACACCGATGGCTTTTTGCGCCGTCTGCGGAAAGGGCCCGCGCAGCGGGAACAACGTCAGCCACGCCAACAACCGTACCAAGCGTGTCTGGCGCCCGAACCTGCAGCCCGCCCGGATCGTGACCGAGAACGGTACCCACAAGCGCGTGCGTGTCTGCACGAGCTGCATCTCGGCTGGAAAGATCCGCAAGGCAGGCTGAGGGGCTGTCGGCTCCATCCGCGACCGAACGAATACAAAACGGCCGCGCATCCTCACGGGTGCGCGGCCGTTCTGTTGTGTGCTTCGGACGGTGCGGAGTCCGCCCCCTCCGGGCTCGTAAACCTCGCCCACC
>DASQBH010001474.1:0-3943 GCA_035635315.1 Longimicrobium sp. | reverse complement strand
CACCTCCCTTCGCAGAGCGCTTCGATGCAGACTCCATCCGATTCATCCACTTCGTCCTCCGCGGCGTCCGGCGGTGGGGATGCCGCCATCGTGCGCGCGGCGATCCACCCGGCCATCGGCGTGGCGCGGATGGGGAACAGCCAGCACGACTTCTACGTGGGCCCCGAGGTGACGGAGCCGCTGCCGCAGCCGCCGGGGTTCATGCACGACGCGTCGGGCGCGCTCAAGCGGGAGGCGGCGCGCTTTCGCGTGTACGGCTACGACGCCGCGGGGAAAGTGGTGCGCGAGCTCACGGCGGGCGACGGCGTGGAGGTGCGCTGGACGGTGCACGTGGCCAACCACAAGGCGGCGTGGTACCAGTGGCGCATCGCCCTCGACATCCCCGAGGCGGCGGGAACGGTGCTGCCGCTGCGCAACGCCACCGTCACGGACCGCGCGGGGCTGGTGATCGACCCCGGCCCGCGCTCCATCAGCGGGGCGTGGCAGGGGGGCGCGGCGTACGAGCTGAACGGTGCCTACCAGGGCACCCCCGTGTACCTGGGCGAGATCCGCACGGACGAGGCGGGGCGCCTGCTCTTCCTGGGTGGCCGCGGCGTTTCGGCTTCGCCCACGGGCACCCCCATCTACATCGACAGCGACCCCAACTCGTTCATCAACGCCGACGGATGGTACGACGACGCCTCCGACGGGCCGGTAACGGCCGAGGTCACCGTGGGCGGGCGCTCCATCCCCGTGGATCCGGCGTGGGTGGTGACGGCGCCGCCCAACTACGCCCCCGAGGCCATCGGCGTGCGCACGCTGTACGACCTGCTGCAGGACCTCTACATCCAGAACGGGTGGATGAAGGCGCCCGCGCCGGTGTCCTTTCGCCGTGACGTGTATCCCATCCTGCAGCGGCTCACCAACCTGCAGTGGGTGAACGCCGGGTTCGCGTCGCAGTTCGGCAAGGGCGGGCCGCACCCGTTCGACGCCCCCGCGTACGTGCGCACCCTCTCGTGGCTGCCGAAGCCCGGGGGGTACGACGTGCACCAGGAGACCCGGCTGCAGGTCTTCCATTCCTTCCGCGACCCCAACGGCACCGACGCCAACCAGCTGCCGTGGCCGTGGATCTACGGCGACGCCATGGACGTGCCCCCGGCCCAGACGCCGCGGCAGAACGCATCCGTCTCGCCCACGCAGTACGCGGTGCTGCAGGCGTGGGCGGCGGGGAAGTTCGTGGACGACTGGGAGCAGCCGTACGATCCGCCGCGCCGCATCGAGGCGGTGCCGCTGCAGGAGCAGCCGGCGATGCTGGACAAGGCCGCCGCGCACTTCTGCCTGGCCGACGCGTTCCACCCCGGGTGCGAGGTGACCTGGCCCGTGCGCCACATCACCATGTACTCGGCGCCGTTCCGCATCATCCACCGCCCCGCGGGCCAGCCGGAGCCCGACTACGGCCCCACGCTCACGCCCGAGGTGGCGCTCTCGGCCACCGGGCCGCTGTACGCGCAGGGGCCGGGCGACCTGACGCGGTGGATGGGGCTCCCCTGGCAGGCCGACACCGGGTTCTGCCGTTCGGGATACAGCACGAAGAAGTACTCGTACGACCCGTTCATCCCCACCTTCTGGCCCGCGCGCGTGCCCAACCAGGTGCTCACGGCCGAGGCCTACGCGGTGGTGCGCGACGCCACGAAGTCGAAGCAGGAGCGGCTGGACGCGTTTACCAAGCGCGCGCTGTGGGTGCGCTTTCTCGACGCGAAGACGACGGCCGGGCAGATGGAGCAGATGGTGAACATCTTCGGCGACATGGGGGTGGTGGAGCTGCGCGAAGGGGTGCCGGGCGATCCCGACTTTCCGGCGGTGATCGGGGTGGAGGCGCTGGGCGGCGCCCTGGCGCACCCGCAGGCCATGCCCAAGGCCGCGCCCTCCGGGCTGGCGGCCGCGGCGGCGGGGGTGATGGATGCCGTCGCCGAGGTGGCGGACGTGGTCGCCGAGGCGGTGGCGCCGGCCGTCGAGGACGCCGCGCCGGAGGAGGCGCTGCGTCCTCGACGGCCGGAGGAGGCCGAGGAGGCGCCCACGCCGGTGCGTCACCCGCACAAGACGTGACCGCGCGGTACGCGGCCGTGGTCGCCGGGGGCGGCCCGGCCGGGTGCGCGGCGGCCCTGGCGCTGGCACGCGCCGGCCGCCGCGTGCTGCTGGTGGACGCGGCCCCCTCCGCGCCCGCCCTGGGCGAGGCGCTGCCGCCAGTGGGGCGCGCGCTGCTGGGCGAGCTGGGGCTGCTGGACGGGTTCCTGCGCCAGGCGCACGCGCCCTCGCACGGCAACGTGTCGGCGTGGGGGAGCGGCGCGCCGGAGATGCACGACTTCCTCTCCGGCGTACACGGACACGGCTGGCACCTGGACCGCGCCCGCTTCGACGCCGGCCTGCGCGCCGCCGCGCACGAGGCGGGCGCGGACGTCCTCTCGCCCGCCCGCGTGGCCGGCGCGGTGCGGGCGGGGGAGGGATGGCGCGTCCGCCTGGACGGGGCGGGGGAGGGACGCGAGGTGGCGTGCGGGTGGATGGTGGACGCCACGGGGCGCAGCGCGGCCCTCGCGCGGCGCCACGGCGGCGCGCGCGTGCGGCACGACCGGCTCGTCGCCGTCCACGCGCGCTTCCGTCCGCTGGATGGCGCGGACCGGGACGGGCGCACGCTGGTGGAGGCGGTGCCCGACGGCTGGTGGTACACGGCCCGCCTTCCCTCCGGCGAGCGCGTCGCCGCCTGCCTGGCGGACGCCGGCGCGGCGGGCCCGAACCGGCTGCTCGCGCCGGCCGCGTTCACCGCCGCGCTTGCGCGCACCACGCACGTCCGCGCCGCGCTGGCCGGGTACGCGCTGGCGTCCGCCCCGCGCGGCGCGGACGCGGGGAGCGCGCGCCTGGCGTCGCCCGTGGGGAACGGCTGGATCGCGGCGGGCGACGCGGCAGTCTCGTTCGATCCGCTCTCCTCGCACGGCATCCTGAACGCGCTGCACACGGGTTCGCTGGCCGGGGGCGCCGTCCACGCGCACCTGGCGGGAGACGCGGGGGCCATGGCGGCGTACGCCCGCCACGTGGATGCCGTCTACGCCGCGTATCTCCGCCACCTGCACGCGTACTACGCCATGGAGCAGCGCTGGCCGGATCGACCGTTCTGGGCCGCCCGCCACCGGACGGGGCCCCAAGCGGCGGAGCCCGCCAGCACGTCGGTGCGGACGGGTACGTAATGCGCATCCGCAGATCCGACAATTTCTTGTCGCGGAGAGCAGCAGAGACGGCAATCACACGAATTCTGAAAAAAACAAGCTTGCATATATTTGTGTGATTGCCATGACTGTCCAGCTGTATGCGGGATCATCAGGTCAAGATCCTTGATGCCGCGCGGTGTTCCGGGTAATTTACCCGAAGAAAGCATCGCTGCATCCGGGCTTTATGATATCGCAAAAGGAGGTCGAACATGGAGTTTGCCGCTTTGTCGGATCTGTGGGAGCCTCGTGTTACCCGTGATGAGGTCCTGCAGTACGCCGAATCGAATTCCGAACGCGCGGATTATCTGTATGAGCTGGGCGTGTGCATCTCGCATCTGCATCTGCAGAACATCCTTCCCGATTCCAGCGAATCCAACTTCATTCGTGGTCGCGACGGCGTCAAACTCATCGATTATGGGGGTATCCGGATGGATGCCCATACTGACGCTGATTACGCAAAGAACCTTCTTCCCTTTCTGCTGGGTTTCACCCGGCCCGAGTGGGAGATCTTCAAGCGCGGATATCTCAGCGAATCCTACGCCCACTCCGGCCAGGTGATCGAGTACATCGAGGCAGGAGAAGCCAGGCCGTGGATCAGGAGTATCGCTGAAGGAAGATACGAGGATGCGGCGCTGCAGCTGCGGACGCATCTGGATTCTTCGTCCGGGATGGAGGTGGACGAAGAGGTGGGGCTGCGCTCGGAG
>DASQBH010001473.1:0-2558 GCA_035635315.1 Longimicrobium sp. | reverse complement strand
CTCAGAGTGTGTTGCTAAACCTCTCAACTCACGCATCCAGCCATGTCATCCTGAGGGAGCGCTCGCGCACAACTGTAAGCATCACAATCGTTTGCGCGCGACCGAAGGACCTTCTCTCCGCTCACGAGGGGCAGGCGTCGAGGCAGATCTCCAGCCCCACGGTTCTGCCGGCAAGGTCCTTCGGTCGGCGCCAATCCATGTCGTGACAACAGGTTCTGGCGCGGCGCCTCCCTCAGGATGACTGTTCGCCCGGGAGGTTTAGCAACACCCTCTCAGGACGTCTTGGGCGTGGTGCCCCGCCCCGACCGGCGGGGCGCCGTGGCCGGAGGGGGCGCGGCCGCCGCCGCCGGCTCCGCCTGCGCAGCCGACGCCGGGGACGCGTCGGTCCGCCGCGTGTCGGGAATCACCTGCGTAACGGTATCGACCCGTTCCTCGGGCTTCTCCTCCCGCGCCGTGGACGGGAACTCCTGCGCTTTGGACCGCGAGTCGTCGCCCCGCACCTTTTCCAGCGTGGAGGCCACCACGTCATCGAGGTTCTCGCCCTCCTCCAGCAGCTTCTGCAGGGCCCAGCAGAGCGCGTGGATGGGGTTGGCCAGGACCTGGTGGGCGGAGGGAACGTCCCGCGCGTCGCCCTTCACCAGCTTCTCTGCCCCCGCCAGGACGGAGACCGCCAGGTGCTCCACCATGCGCCCGGAGAGCACGTAGCGGCGGCACTCGTGGGCGCAGACGTCGGTGACGCACCCCTGCTCGTTGACGGTGACCCGGCCCACCACCACGCAGTGGCTGTTGCAGGGATGGCCCTTGCAGTCCGGGCAGGGGACGGAGCGTGCGCAGAACTCCGCCAGCGTCTCGCACCGCTGCCTCGCCTCGCCCGTAAGCCCGGAGCAGTCCACGCACCCGCCCGAGGTCTCGCGGACGCCCGCCTCGCGGCCGCGCTCGCCCCGCAGCGCGGTCACCAGGCCGGACGAGGGGCCGGAATCGGGGCAGTTCTCCTCCAGCCCCACGCAGAACCCCTCGCGCACCCGCGAGAACTCGCAGCCGTGGGCGTTGCAGTCGCCGCCGGAGACGTAGACGGGCACGGGGTCGGAGCTCGTCTCCTGGTACCGCAGGCACAGGTACCAGTCGGTGGTGACGCCGCCGTCCTGGTCGGAGCAGGGCTCGCGGGTGCGGGCGGGGGCCACCTTCAGCAGGCGGGTGAGGTCTGCCTCGTACGGCTCGGCGACCCAGATCTCGTTGCCGAAGCAGTCCAGGGCCATCCCGGGCATGATGCGCACCCAGCGCTTGCCGCGCTGCCACTCCAGCTCCAGGCCGCACACCACGCCCCACCCGTGCAGCATGCGGTTGAGCATGCGGCGCTTGGCGGCGTGGTACTGCTGCTCGGCCAGAAAGTCCCTCTCGTCCAGCAGCATGCCGTGAAAATAGCGCGGCCGCTTGATCCCGTTGTGTTCGCAGACGCCGCCGCCGTCCTTTGCGCCGCAGCCGCAGTCGTCCGCGCTCTTCACCTGGCTCATGGTCTCGACTCCCTGGTTGGACCTCGGCGTGCCGGCGCCCCACGCGCCCGCCGGTGGGATGGCTCAGAATTCGATGGTCTCCGCGCGCGCCGCCCGGGCCGCGCCCACCTCGCCGGGGGGACGGGCGTCGACCGTGAACCAGTCCACGAAGTCGCCGCCCTGGGTCCCGTTCCCCGTCGGCAGCCGGTACCCCACGTACTCGCCGTCCAGGGCCTTGCCGGCCTCGTCCATGATCAGGCTGCCGCGCAGCGTGATCTCCACGTCGGTGCCCCCCGCCACCTCGGAGTTGTGGCCGTCCAACTCGTCCTCCACCCACGCCTGCTCGGGGACGAAGACCGCCACGTCGCAGCGGAGCCCCGACCGGTCTTCCTGGCGGTGCTCGATGGCGCGGCAGGGGACCTGCTTCCACACCCAGAACCCCGTCCCCCGCTCCACCACCCGCAGGGAGACCACGAAGGTGTGGGGGTTCAGCGTCTCCCGCCGCATGCGCCGGTCAAAGCTGACGGCGATCTTGCGCCCCACCAGCAGGGTGATGAACTCCTTCCAGCTGACGCGGCGGTCCCCCCTGGTGACGGCGCTCCACCCCAGCCCCACCACGTGCGGCAGGTCGCCGTGGAAGCACTCGATCAGGTCGTACAGCAGCGGGTTGGAGTACACCAGCCGTCGCGCGGTGCAGGCGTCCACCCACACCTCGGGGATCTCCGGCTCGGCGCAGGGATCCGGGTCTTCCCACTCCGGCGGCTTTCGCTCCGTCTGCTCCTTCTGGGCGCGCTCCTGCGCCTCACGCCGCTCCTGCTCGATCCGCTCGCGCTCCTGGCGGCGCTCCTGCTCCGCGCGCTCGCGTGCTTCACGCACCTCCTGCTCGGCGCGCTCCTGGTCCGCGACGGGATCGGCGGCCGCGCGGTTTTCCCCCTCCGCGCGGTTCTCCCCGTCCGCCTGTGCCTTGCGATCCGCGCGGACCGCGGACGCGGGGGGCGCCTGGGGCCGGTCGGTCTGCGTGGGCACCTCCACCCCCACCGCGCCGGGGATGCGGCCGGAGTAGCGGAC
>DASQBH010001472.1:0-5175 GCA_035635315.1 Longimicrobium sp. | reverse complement strand
CTGTTCCTCTGGCTTTTGTCTGTTCCTCTGTACCCCAACAGTTCTTTCCCGAGGGCGCCGCGCGGATCCGGTCGGTTACTCGTCTTTCCTGCGCGGGGCGTCGGCGTTGCGGGCGGTGACGTAGAAGTTGGGGTCCACGCGAAAGCTCGCAGCGGTCAGGCCGCGTACGTTCGCGGTCTGCCACTCGGTGGTGGGGGCGATCTGCCCGTACTCGCCCGGCGCCAGCGTCACCCGCACCGGCATGTCGAAGCCGGGGACCACGTTGGCCCAGCGGTACGACAGGCGGTTCCCCTGGATGCGGTACTCCAGCTGGGGGATGCGCGGGGTGGTGAGGTACTGCTGAAAGACGCGGCTCAGGTCGATCCCCGCCTCGCGCGACATGTACTCCGTGACCTGCGCCCCGGTCACCGACTGACGGCCGAAGGTGGCGTTCAGGCCGCGCAGGATCCCCCGCCATTTCTCATCGTCGTTCACCAACTGGCGGATGGTGTGCAGCAGGTTGGCGCCCTTGAAGTACATGTCGCCCGAGCCCTCGGTGTTCACCCCGTACGGGCCGACGATGGGCGCGTCGTTCTGGATGTTGCGGCGCTGGCCGATCACGTACTCCGCGCCCGCTTCCTTGCCCTGCTGGCACTCCACGAACAGCGCCTCGCTGTAGGTGGTAAAGCCCTCGTGCACCCACATGTCGGCGATGTCCCGCGTGGTGATGTGGTTGCCGAACCACTCGTGCCCCGCCTCGTGGATGATGATGTAGTCCCACGACATCCCGCGCCCCGTGCCGGAAAGGTCCTGGCCCAGGTAGCCGTTGCGGTAGCCGTTGCCGTACGCGATCGCGCTCTGGTGCTCCATCCCCAGGTGCGGCGTCTCCACCAGCTTGAAGCCGTCCTCGTACCAGGGAAACGGCCCGAACCAGTTTTCGAAGCACTGCAGCATGGGCTTTACGTCGCGCCCCCACTGGCGCCGCGCGGCTTGCTCGTGCATGGCCAGCGGCCAGTAGTCCAGCGTGAGTGGCCCCTTCTCCCCCTGGAACACGTCGGAGAAGTGCGCGTAGCTCCCCGCGTTCACCGCCACCGTGTAGTTGTTGATGGGGCTGCCGACGAACCAGGTGTAGGTGCTGGTGCCGTCCGCGTTGTGCACGCTGTCGCGCAGGCGGCCGTTGCTCACGTTCGTCATCCCCCGCGGCACGGTGACGGCGATGCGCATGCTGTCGGGCTCGTCGGCCTGCGTGTCCTTGTTGGGCCAGAAGGCGCTGGCGCCCAGCCCCTGCACGGCGGTGGCCACCCACGGCGCCCCGCCGGGGTCGCGCGTCCACACGAATCCGCCATCCCAGGGCGCGCGCAGCGCCACCCGCGGCTTGCCGTGGTAGTGCACCGTCACCGTCTTGATCGCCCCCGCGGTCTGCGGCGCCGCCAGGGTGACGAAGAGCGCGTTGCCGTCGCGGCGATGCCGCAGCCGCTGCCCGTCCTGGACGATGCTGTCCACCTCCAGCCGCTGCAGGTCGATCTGCATCTCGCTGGCGGGCTGCAGCACGCGGTAGGTGATTCCGGTGGATCCGGACACGCTGCTGTCCGCCGGGTTCACGGCCAGGTCCAGATCATAGAACGCCACGTCCCACCACGCCCGCGCCGGCCCGATGGACCCCCGCAGCGAATCCGCGCGGGTGGGGCCCTGCGCCTGCGCGGCGGGAGCCGCGGCCATGGCCAGCAGCGCCGCCGCGAGTCCGGCAAACGGACGAAAGATGCCTCTGCGGATCATCTGATTCTCGTTCCAGGGAGCGGGTCGCGCAGGTGAAGACGGGGCGGAATGGTAAAAAAGTAGCATCGCGGTGCATCGGGTGGCAATGCACCATCCACGAACAGAATGGGCTTCTTACCGAACCCGCGAATACGGTGATCATCCCCAACTGCCGGTTCTCACGCAGAGGAAGCAGAGGAAGCAGAGAAAAGCGGGGATTTCGCAGGCAGTTCTCCGCTTCCTCTGCTTCCTCTGCGTGAGACATGTCTTTGCCGGACCTGGTATCATCCGGAGTCGGCCGGGAGCCGAGCTCCGGCAGCCCGGCGGACTCCGTGCGAGGTGCGGTTACGGGTTCCCGGGCGGGGCGTCGGCGTTGCGGGCGGTGACGTAGAAGTTGGGGTCGACGCGGAAGTCCGCTGCGGTCGCGCCGCGCAGCTCGGCCGTCTGCCACGAGGTGGTGGGCACGATCCGCTGGTACTGGCCCGGCGCCAGCGTCACCCGCACCGGCATGTCGAAGCCGGGGACCACGTTGGCCCATCGGTACGAGAGCCGGTTCCCCTGGATGCGGTACTCCAGCTCGGGGATGCGGGGGGTGTTGAGGTACTGCTGAAAGATGCGGCTCAGATCGATCCCGGCCTCGCGCGAGATGTACTCCGTGACCTGCGCGCCGGTCACCGTCTGCCGGCCGAAGGTGGCGTTCAGGCCGCGCAGGATCCCCCGCCACTTCTCGTCGTCGTCCACCAGCTGGCGGATGGTGTGCAGCAGGTTGGCGCCCTTGAAGTACATGTCGTCGGAGGGGCTGCGGGTGTTCACCCCGTACGGCCCCACGATCGGCCCGTCGTTGCGCACGTCGCGGCGCTGGCCGATCACGTACTCCGCGCCCGCCTGCGTGCCGTGCAGGCACTCCACGAACAGCGACTCGCTGTAGGTGGTGAAGCCCTCGTGCACCCACATGTCGGCAACGTCGCGGGTGGTGATGTGGTTGCCGAACCACTCGTGCCCGGACTCGTGCACGACGATGAAGTCCCATGACAGCCCGTGCCCCGTGCCGGAATAGTCCTGGCCCCGGTAGCCGTTCTGGTAGCCGTTTCCGTACGCCACCGCGCTCTGGTGCTCCATCCCCCCGTGCGGCGTCTCCACCAGCTTGAAGCCGTCCTCGTACCAGGGAAACGGCCCGAACCAGTGCTCGAAGCACTGCAGCATGGGCTTTACGTCGCGCCCCCACTGCCGCCGCGCCGCCTGCTCGTTCCTTGCCAGCGGCCAGAAGTCCAGCGTAAGCGGCCCCTTCTCCCCCTGGAACACGTCCGAGAAGTGGGCGTAGCGTCCCGCGTTTACCGCCACGCCGTAATTGTTGATGGGGCTGGCGACGAACCACTCCCAGGTGGTGCTTCCGTCCGCGTTCTGCACGGTGCGGCGCAGGCGCCCGTTGCTCACGTTGGTCATCCCGTGCGGCACCGCGACGGCGATGCGCATGCTGTCGGGCTCGTCGGCCTGCGTGTCCTTGTTGGGCCACCACGCGCTCGCGCCCAGGATCTGCACGGCCGTGGCGACCCACGGGTTTCCGTCGGGATCGCGCGCCCACACGAAGCCGCCGTCCCAGGGCGGGTTGGGGGCGACCCGCGGCCGGCCGTGGTAGTGCACCGTCACCGTCTTGAGGGCCCCCGCGGTCTGCGGCGCCGCCAGGGTGACGAACAGCGCGTTGCCGTCGCGGCGGTGCCGCAGCCGCTGTCCGTCCTGGACGATGCTGTCCACCTCCAGCCGCTGCAGGTCTATCTGCATCTCGCCGGCGGGGTGCAGCACCCGGTAGGTGATGCCGGTGGATCCGGATACGCTGCTGTCGGCCGGGTTCACGGCCAGGCTCAGGTCGTAGAAGGCCACGTCCCACCACGCCCGCGCCGGGCCGATGGAGCCGCGCAGCGAATCCGCGCGGGTAAGGCGCGGCGCCGGCTCCTGCGCCTGCGTGGGGGGTGCGGCCGTCAGCGCCGCGATCAGCGCCGGGAGGGCGATTCGGATTCGCATCATGAACCTGGCACGGTGAAGGGGCGCAGGAAGGCGAGTCGTGTCCTCTCGCGAAATCTTCACACGCGGAAAGTGGCGCGCCAGTGTTTTGATCCTTCCGTGCATCCAGCGAAGCAGCCTTCATGCGGAGGCCGCGGAGAAGAGCGAGAGGATGCGGTGGAATCTCTCATACGTTCTCTGCGCCTCTCCACTTGCCTCTGTGATCTCTGCGTGAAACCGCTTCCTTCCGGTGCCGCGGAAGAGACGGATCGGCGTGGCGGTTACTTGCGGATCACCACGCGGCCTTCCTTGATCACCGCGCTGACGTTGCGCGCGTCGCGGATGTTGCGCAGCGGGTCGCCGTCCACCAGCAGCAGGTCCGCGCGCCGGCCGGGCTGGATGGTGCCGAACTCGTCTTCGCGGCCCAGCCAGCGGGCGCCGTTCACCGTGGCGGCGCGCAGCACGTCGATGACGGGGACGCCGGCCTCCACGTACGCCTCCATCTCCTCGTTCAGGCTGGCGCCGTCGGTGCCGGCCAGCAGCATAACCCCGCTCTCGTGCGCCCGCCGGACGAAGCGCACCATTCCGCGGTACCCCTCCGACGCCGTGGCGAAGTCCTCCAGGCTGAAGCGCGGGCGGTCGCGGTCGCCCAGGCGGTGCACCACCAGCGTGGGGTCCAGCGCCACGCCGCGCGCGGCCATCAGCCGCAGCAGCTCGCCCAGCTCGGGACCGTCGGGATCGATCCGCGACCAGTCCGCCTGCATCCGCGCAACGGGCGCCTTTTCGCGGTCCAGCGTCTCGTTCTCCCCCTGCGGCTGCACGTCCAGCGGCAGCACGTCGCGCCACACGCGGACGTGGCTGAACCCCTCGATCCCCGCCTCCACCGCCTCGCGCAGGCTGGTGCGCACGCCGATGTGCCCCGTCACCGGCAGCCCCTGCCGCTCCGCTTCAGCGAGGACGGCGCGCGCCACGTCCGGGTCGAGAAGGAAGTAGAGCTTGAGCAGGTCCACCCCCTGCTCCTTGAGGGCCTGCACCAGCGCGGGGGCGGCGGCCGGGTCGTCGATGGCCACGTCCACCATGGGGTGGTAGCCGCCGCTGGCGTCGATCAGGGGACCGGCGGTGTAGATGGTGGGCCCCAGCACCACGCCCAGCCGGTTGGCGTCCTTGTAGCTCATGCTGCTGCTGATGGCCGCGCCGGGGTCGCGCACGGAGGTGATGCCGCGCTCCAGCAGCCGCTCGCCCTGGAACGGAAACCAGTAGTGCGCGTGGTTGTCCACCAGCCCTGGCATCAGCGTCCTGCCGGCCGCGTCCAGCACGGGGAGCCCGGCTTCCGGCGCGCCGCGGTGCACGCGGACGATGCGCCCGCCGCGCACCTCCACGGTGGCATCCTCCATCACCCGCTCGTCCACGCCCGTCCACACGCGCGCATGGACGATGGCCAGG
>DASQBH010001471.1:0-2329 GCA_035635315.1 Longimicrobium sp. | reverse complement strand
GGGGCACGGACCGGCGTCCCGGTCCGTGCCACCTACCGCGCGAAGTCGGCGATCAGCTGGGGCGCGGCGGCATCGAAGCCCACCACGTCCAGCATCCCGGCATCCTCCGGGTCCGCGATGCTGAACCCGTTGGACGCCATCGCCACCACCACCAGCCTGGCGGCGATCCCCATCCGCTCCCGGTACCGGCGAAGCGCCTGCGCCGGGTGAATGCTCCCCGCCCAGGTCTCGTTGTCCGTGTAGACCACGAACACGTCCACCGCCCACCAGTTCTTCTCGGCCTCCAGCATGGGCAGGGCGCAGTCCGTCCCGCCGAACGGGATGTTGCTGATGGACTGCACCACGTCGTCCAGCCGCTGGCGGGGGCTGATGGACAGCGCCGACAGCCCCGTGTTGAACCCCGGGTGCATCGACGGATACTTCCCCGCCGTGAACGCCGTGAAGAAGTGCTCCGGCTCGGTGGCCGCCGTCACCAGCGCCATCGCCGCCGAAGCCTCGCGGCAGCTCAGGTGGTCCATCCCCAGCACCGACGCGCCCATGGAGCCGGACACGTCCAGCGCCAGCATCATCCGCCGGTTGGCGGGTTCGACCGCGCCGAACGCCAGGTAGAACGCCGCATCCAGCGCGTCCACCACCTTGCCCACCGGCGTCCACGTCCCGCCCCCGCGCACGCCCCGCCCGGAGGCGTAGGTGCGCAGGGCGCTCAGCACCTGCACCGGGTGCACGCGCGCCTTGCGCAGCGCGCCCGCGTCGGCGATGCGCTCCGCCACCCTGCGCGAAGCGCTGCTCCCCGGCGCCACCAGGCCCACCCGCGTCATGGTGGCCAGGTTGCGGATGAGCGCGGTGAGCGGCATCTCCTCCAGCAGCGCCTCCCACACCACGGGGTGCGCCAGCAGCGGAGTGGGCACCATCTCGCGCGTCAGCCGGTTCTCACGGATGACCGCCGCCGCCTGCCGCGGATCCATCTCCGCTTCGGCGTGCAGCCGGTCGGCCGCGCGCACCAGCGCCAGCGCGCCGCCCTCGCCCTGCACCGGCGCGCGCGTCTGCGACACGGCCCGGGCAAACAGCACGCGCTGCTCGTCCGTGGCCGGCCGCGGGTGCGCCAGCCGCAGCGCGTCGCGGTGGCTCCACCCGTCGCGCGAAGGGTACTTCAGAAGCTGGTACGCCAGCTCGCGCGCGGGCTTCTGCGTGTACCACCCCGCCACCGCCCGGCGCACGCCGCGCCCCCAGCCGCGGAACCCGCGCACGTACTGCAGCCAGTGGAACAGGTGCGTCCCCGTGCGCGCCACCCGCGGCAGCGCGGCCAGCGCCGCGGCGCGCGTGGGCTCGTCGCCCAGGCCGGCCGCCATGGCCAGCACGAACAGAGCGGGATCGTTCTTGGGCGCGCGGCCGCTCTCGCTCATCTCGACCGCGCGGGCGACCACGCGGGGGCCGTCCTGGGCCAGGCAGTCGGCCACGGCGTGCGCGTTCTCGATGGTGAGCTTGCGCTCGCCCACGTAGTACGTGCCGCCCTCGCTGCCGAGGACCAGGAACCGGTCCAGCCGGTCCCACTGGTTGATGGCCCAGGCGTACCCGCCCGCCGAGTTGGGCACCTGCCCGGAGCCCGGGATGGGCTCCGACTGCGGCGTGAGCATCGCCCGGACGCGGGTCGCGAAGTGCCTGGTGAAATCCAGCATGTTCTTCTCGCCCTCCTTTCCGGGCTGAGAGTGGATGACGTGCCGCGGCGGCGGATGAGGATCAGTGGCGCCGCAGGGACCTTTCGTCCGCGTTACAGGCGGAGCGGGCCAGATAACCCTGCGATGTCGACCCGCCGCCGCGGCGGGGTGTTCCGGCCCTCCGGATGTGGTGCTCCGCCCGGATTCCCCCGCATGGCGGAGAATCGGTTCAATCGATAACCGGACGAATTCGACCCGGAGGGCCGGACCTGCGTGGAGCGCGCGCCGGTGCGGGGTTTGAACCCGCGGCGACCAGGTAACCCTCCACCTTCGGCCCGCGCGCGGCGGACAAGGGACGGAGAGGGGTGCACGCCGGACGCGCTCCTCTGCTCAAAGACAGCCTGGACGGATGATGGGCCGGACCCGGGATGACCGGTGGGAGTCGAACCCACGCCTCCGGATCCATGGATCCGGCGCTCTGACGCGCTGAGCTACGGCCGCGATAACCGGTGCCGTGCGACCCGTCCGGGCCGTGTGCAATGAAGTGGACGTGCGATAAAAGGCACGGGCGGATAAGGATTCAGCTCGGCTCCCGGTTCGCTTGTTCCGGGATCGGTTTTGGAGCGATAACCGAAACTGTTCGACCCGCCCGCGCCCCCCACTCCCCAGTCCCC
>DASQBH010001470.1:0-3076 GCA_035635315.1 Longimicrobium sp. | reverse complement strand
AGGTGACGATGCGCGCCTCCACGCGGTAGCCTTCCCCCAGGGGCGCCTCGGGGGCGGCCAGCAGGTCGGCCACCACGTTCACGCGCTGCTCCTCCACCCCCAGCGCCGAAACGCGGGTGACGGCGGAGGGCGAGATGGTGCGCACGCGGCCCTCCAGCACGCCGGCGCCGCCCCACTCCTCCACGACCACCGGCATGCCCGGGCGGATTCGGACGGCGGCGGTGGAGAGCACGTCCACCAGCACCTCCAGCGCGGCCGCGTCCCCCAACTCCACCAGTGGGGCGCCCGGCGCCACGGGCGTCTCGCTCTCCTGCGCCACGCGCAGCACGCGCCCGCTGACGGGGGAGCGCACCTCCGTCACCGTCTCCGCCGCGACGGCCGCGGGGTCCGCGCCGGTGACCGCGGCGCGCGCCCGCTCCACGTCCGCCGCCGCCGCGCGCACCCGTGCCGCCGCGGCAGACACGGCGCGTCCCTGCACCCGCTCCGCCGTCTCCGCCTGTTCCAGTGTCTGCCGGCTGACGGCGCCGGCGTCTTCGAGCACGCGCATCCGCCGGGTTTCGCGCCGGGCCTGCGCCAGCTCCGCCTCGCGCGCGGCGAGCGCGGCCCCGGCCTCGCGCCAGACGGCTTCCGCCGCGGCGACGCCGGCCTGCGCCTCGCGCACCGTCCGCACGTCCAGCGGGGCAGCCGCGATGCGTGCCACCACGTCACCGGCCGCGACCGCGTCGCCCTCGCGCAACTCGACGCGCAGCAGGCGTCCGGGCACGGGTGCGGCGACCACGTAGCGCTCCTGCACGCGCGTCACGCCGTCCTCATCCACCGTGACCCGCAGCGGACCGCGCGCGACAGTGCCGGTCTCGACCTGCACCGGGACGGGCCGCATCGCCCACCAGGTGAGGGCGAGCAGCAGGACGGCCGCGATCCCCCAGGCCAGGCGCCGGACGTTCCGCCGCTTCTTCACCGGCCTGGGCGGCGCGGCGGCAAGGCGGCCGTTCCCCGCGGCCGGGGCGGGCGCGGGCGCGATGCGCGGGGGCAGTTCCAGGGTGGGCATGGGTCCCTCCTCCGGGTCACTCGCGGCTCTTGAGCACCGCGACCAGGTCCAGGTGTGAAAGCCGGCGGCGCACGGCCAGCGCGGCCAGCGCCGACATCACCACGATCACCGACGCCGAGAGCACGAACATGCTCCCCGTGAACACCACGGGCATGCGGTACACTTCGCCGTTCAGGGCCTGCATCCAGATGCCGCCGTACAGGATCCCCAGCCCGAAGCCCGCGGGGATCCCCAGCATCACCAGCACCGCCTGCTCGCCCAGCAGGATGACGGCGATCTCGTGCACGCTGAAGCCCAGCACGCGCAGGCTGGCCAGCTCCCGCGCCCGCTCCGCCAGGGCGATGCGGGCGCCGTTGTACGTCACGCCCATGGCGATCACGCCGGCGAAGATGGCGACGATCATCAGGTTGGTGTACAGGTTCTTCGCGACGTGCTCCTCGAAGTTGCGCAGCATCGACGCGGGCGACGTGACCGCGGCGACGATGGGCGTCTCCTTGAGGCGTGCGTGCACCTCGTCCACGCGCCCGTCGCGCACGGCCAGGTGCGCACCGCTGAGGGCGGGTGCCTCGCGCAGCTGCCGCGCGAGCCAGCCCATCTCCGCGTACGCGTTGATTCCGAACAGGTCGTCCACCGTTCCCGCGACCCGCATCCGCAGCGTCTGCCGCGCGCCCTCCTGCACCTGCACGGTCACCAAATCTCCCGGCGCCACGTCCAGCACCTTCGCCAGCTCCAGGCTCAGCAGGAGCCCGGCGGGCGGGATCGGCTGCGCGGCGCCGCGGCGGTCCAGCACGCGGCTGAGCTCCGGCCGCGCCTCCATCCCCATCAGCCCCAGCTGCCGCGACCGGTGGCCGCTGGAAAGGCGGACGGGTACGCTGCGGAACGCCTCCACCCGCTCCACGCCGGGCAGGTGCGCCAGGTCGTGCCGCACGGCGGGGCCGCGGAGGGCGGTGAATCCCACCGTGACGTCCTGTCGCTGCGCCACGCCGAACTGCAGGTCGAAGGTGTAGGTGAAGACGTCGAAGAAGAAGACGACCACGAAGACCAGCGCCACGGACAGCCCCACGCCCAGGACCGACGCCGCGGTGCGGAAGGGCCGGCGCACCAGGTTGCGGAGGATGATGATGCCGATCGGCGACAGGCTGCCGCGGGGCAGGACGCGCTCGATGGCGCCGCGGCCGAAGCGTGCCGGCGCCTCCGGCCGCATCGCTTCAGCGGGCGGCAGCGCGGCCGCGCGGCGTACCGAGCCCAGCGCCCCCGCGGCGGCCGCCGCCACGCTGACCGCCAGCGCGGCCATCACCAGAGCCCACGAGGCGCGGTAGCGAAGGTCGGGGAAGCGGAAGTGCTCCGCGTACAGTCCCACCAGCCCGTCCCCCAGCCAGATGCCCGCGGCGATGCCGATCCCCGCGCCCAGCAGCACGGCGGAGAGGGCGAAGAGCAGGTAGTGGCGCGCCACCTCCGCACTGGTGTAGCCGAACGCCTTGAGGACGGCGATCTGCTCCCGTTCCGTGGCCACCAGTCGGGCCAGCACCACGTTCAGCAGGAACGCGGCGACAGCCAGGATCAGCGCCGGGATCACCGTGCCCGTGGCGCGGTTCTGCCGGATCTCGTCGCTGATCACATGGTGCGACGGCTGGTCCTCGCGGCCGTAGGCGCCCAGCCCGCCGTAGCGCGCCAGCAGCCGGTCCACCCGGGCGATCACGTCCCGCTCGCGGGCTCCCGGGGCCAGGCCCAGCGCCACATCGTTGAAGGCGCCGCGCATGTCGTACGCGGCCTCCAGCGCCTCGCGCTCCATCCACAGCACGCCGAAGCGGCGGTTGTCCGTGAGAAACGCGCCGCCGCCCTGCACCGCGTAGACGTACTCCGGGCTCAGCGCGATCCCCACCAGCGTAAGCCGCTCCCACGCACCGTCGATCAGCGCGCCCAGCGAGTCGCCCAGGGCCAGCCCGTTGGCCTGCGCGAACTGCTCGCTCACCAGCGCCTCGCCGCGCCGGCCGGGGAGGGGCATCCGGCCCCGGCGCAGGTGCAGGC
>DASQBH010001469.1:0-2682 GCA_035635315.1 Longimicrobium sp. | reverse complement strand
CTTCGCCGAAACGCTGGGCGCGCCGGTTCAGGACGTCATCCAGCTCAAGTCCGCGGGGTTCGACTACTTCTTCAACAGCAGCAAGTGGTGGGATTTCAGCGCCGAGTGGGCGCTGGACCAGCACGAGGCGTTCGGCCGCATCGCCCCCTCCATCGCTTTCCCTGAATCGCACGACACGCCGCGCATGGCGGAGGAGAGCGGCGGGCGCGAGGAGGTGCAGCGCCAGCGCTACGCCCTCGCCGCCGCGTTCAGCGCGGGGGTGATGATGCCGGTGGGCTACGAGTTCGGCTTTCGCAAGCAGGTGAACGTCGTCAGTTCGATGCCGACGGACTGGGAGCGCCGGCACTGGGACCTGCGCGCCTTCATCACCCGCGTGAACCGCCTCAAGCTGGCGCACCCGCTGCTCCAGGGCGAAGGCCACCTGCGCGTGGTAGATGACGTCTATCGCGACACGCTGGTCCTGGAGCGTACCACGGACGACGGCGGCGCGCGCGGGTGGATCGTCATCAACAAGGTGTGGGACGAGCCACGGGAGATGGACTTCACCCGGTTCGTGGACGATGCGGACGGGTTCCGCCTCTTCCGCGTCTGCCGGGATGATGCGGACGAGGAAGGCGAGCCGGTGCCGGAGACGCTGACGCTGGATCGCGCCGAGGTGGTCTACGTGCTTCCCGCGGCGGAGGATGCGGCGGATGCCTGAGTCCGCCACCATCGGCGCGCGGGCCAGCGGCATCCTTCTCCATCCCACCTCCCTTCCCGGCCCCGGCGTGGGCGACCTGGGAGAGCAGGCGTTCCGCTTCGTCGACTGGCTGGCGGAGGCGGGGCAGTCGCTGTGGCAGGTGCTGCCGCTGGTGGCGGTGAACGAGGGCGGGTCGCCGTACAACGCGCTCAGCGCCTTTGCCGGCAACCCGCTGCTCATCAGCCCCGCGGAGCTGCACCTGCACGGCCTGCTGCCGGCCGAGGCCGCCGCCGCGCCGGACCTGGACCACGAGGCCCTGGACTTTCACGCCGCGCTGCGATGGAAGGAGGACGTGGTCCACGCCGCGTACGCACTGCTGGATGAAGACGAGGAGCTGCGCGCCGACTTCCGCGCCTTTCGTGAGGAGGAGGCGGCGTGGCTGGACGACTACGCGCTCTTCCGCGCCCTGCGCGACGCGCACGGCCGCCGCTCGTGGGCGGAGTGGCCGGCGCCGTTCCGGGAGCGCCATCCCAACGCGCTGGAAGAGGCGCGGCACCAGCTCTTTACGGAGATCGACCGCCACGCGTACGCGCAGTACCTGTTCGACCTGCAGTGGTCCGCCGTGCGCCGCCACGCGCACGCGCACGGCATCCGCATCGTGGGCGACGTCCCCATCTTCGTCGCCTACGACAGCGCCGACGTGTGGGCGCACCCGGAGCTGTTCGAACTGGACGAGGAGCTGCGGCCCGTCGTGGTCTCGGGGGTGCCGCCGGACTACTTCAGCAGCACCGGCCAGCTGTGGGGCAACCCGCTGTACCGCTGGGACGTGCTGGAAAAGACGGGCTACCGCTGGTGGATCGATCGATTCCGCCGCACGCTGCAGATGGTGGACGTGGTGCGCGTGGACCACTTTCGCGGCTTCGAGAGCTACTGGGAGGTGCCGGTCGCGGACGAGACGGCGATCAACGGCAGGTGGCGCAAGGGCCCCGGCCGCACCCTGTTCGACGCCGTGGGGCGCGAGCTGGGCGGGCTTCCCCTGATCGCCGAAGACCTGGGCCTGATCACCGAAGAGGTCGAGGCGCTGCGGGACGACCTGGAGCTCCCGGGCATGCGCGTGCTGCAGTTCGCGTTCGGCGGGGATGATCCAGAGAATCCGCACCTGCCGCGAAACTACGTGCACAACGCCGTGGCCTACACCGGCACGCACGACAACGACACCGTGCTCGGCTGGTACGCCGACGCAGGCCGCGAGGAGCGCCACGCCGTGGACGAGCTCACCGGCGGCGGCCGCGAGATGCACTGGCGGCTGATCGAGACGGTGCTGCAATCCGATGCCGGCTGGGCCATCGTACCCCTGCAGGACGTGCTGGGGCTGGGCGGCCAGGCGCGGATGAACACGCCCGGCGTGGCGGAGGGCAACTGGGCCTGGCGCCTGCGCGCCGGCGAGCTGACGCCGGAGCTGGCGCAGAGGCTCGCGGACATCGTGCGCAACACCGGCCGCGCGCCGGAGGCGAAGGGCGTGGATTCCGCCGGGAACGGTCCGGGCTGAAGCCCGGAGGCCCTCTCCCCCGCCGTCTTCGCCGCTCGTTCCTCGCGGCTCGCGGCGACCCCTCCCCCAAACTGCGGGGGAGGGGTGTGGAGTGGCAGAATCTCGCCCTTCTTCAACCCCTCCCCCGGGGTTGGGGGAGGGGTCGGACGTCGTCGCGAGGAACGAGCGAAAGGCCGTCCGGGGGAGAGGGCCTGCCGGCGACGCACGAACCACGTCCGGCGTCAGGCGGTCTCCTCCGCCGTCCGCGTTGACGGCGCCCGGCCGGTCTTGCGCACCAGCTCCGCCAGGCGCTGGGCCAGCTCCGGCGTCAGCTCGCCGGCGCGCAGGCGCCAGGCCCAGTTGCCTTCGGGCACGCCGGGCGTGTTCATCCGCGCCTGGCCGCCCAGGCCCAGCACGTCCTGCAGCGGTATGATCGCCCAGCCGGCACCGGACTGCAGCACCGTCTCGATCAGCC
>DASQBH010001468.1:0-2254 GCA_035635315.1 Longimicrobium sp. | reverse complement strand
GCTGCAGTTTCGCGAGGTGCACGTCTCCGCCGACATGGAGGTGGAGGAGTTCACCAACGCCACGGGGCTCAGGATCAAGAAGAGCCACATGGACTTCAACGCCAGGGCCCAGGCCAAGTACAGCCTGCTGGGCGGCTTTGGCGCGTCGGGAAGCACGGGGATCAACCTGCAGAACGACGAGCTGGACGTGAACACCTCGGGGGCCACCGACAAGGCCGCCGGCAAGCTGCACATGGAGGCCACCATCGAGCCCCGCGTGGTCCCCCTGCCGCAGCCGTTCATCATCCAGAAGGGCCCGCGGCTGCGGCTGCTGCTCAAGGAGCGCAAGGACCTGGACGGGCAGGGAAACCCCACGACCGACGCCGCCGCGGTCAAGATGCGCGAGGTCACCCTCACCGCGCACCTGGTGACCGCCAGCGGCGCCCCGCTGCAGGGGACGCTGGACGTGAACGTGGACGGCGGCTTCAGCTTCACGCTCAGCGGCACGCAGACCGACGCCACCACGGGCGACCTGACCGTCACCGTGCGGCGCACGGGGATCACCCCCGAGACGCTGGGGCTGCAGCAGACCACGGTGCGCGCCAGCATGGGGCTGGTCACGGCCAGCCTGCAGTTCGGCATCTGACCCATGTCGTCGCTGCGCGAGTGGCACGGGTACGAGGAAAGCGTCCGCTGGCGCCTGGTGCCCGAGGGGGTGGAGATCGAGGGGAGCGGGGTGGAACGCACCCGGGGGCGGCCCACGACCGTCACCCGGGTGTGGGACACCTTCGGCGACGCCATCGACGCCGTGGCCCGCGCGCGCCAGGTGCCCGTCCCCACCATCATCGCCACCATCTGCACGGAGAGCGGCGGCAACCCGGAGGCGGTGCGCCTGGAGCCGGGGTACCGCAGCGACGAGGAGACGCCCCACCGCATCAGCGTGGGGCTCACCCAGACGCTCCTCTCCACCGCCGGCGAAACGCTGGGCCGCCCCGTCGACCGCGACTGGCTGCGGGTGCCGCGCAACGCCATCGACGCGGGTACGGCGTACATCGCGCGGCAGGCGCGGACCACGCGGCTGGACCCGCCCCTGGTGGCCGCGGCCTACAACGCGGGGCGGCTGGCATACAACCCCGGCGAGCGCAACCGGTGGAAGCTGCGCCAGTACCCCATCGGCACGGGGGCGCACTGCGACCGCTTCGTGCGCTTTTACAACGACGCGGTGTTCATGCTGGCCAGCCATTCCCGGTCGCCCGCCGTGGGGCACCAGACGCTGCTGGAGGGGATGGAGCCCGTGCGCAGCTCGGCGCCACCGCCGCGTCCCGCCCCCGCCAACACCCCGGCCGGCGCCGCGCCCGCGCCGGGAGACCCGCGGGTGGACTTCGGCACCAATGCCGACCCCGACGCGGTGACGGCGTATTCGCGCCGCGTGCTGGGCGACATCCTCAAGGCGTCGGGGCTGCGGCGCTGCCTGGTCAGCAGCACCTCGCGCAACCCCGCCGAGCAGGCGCGGGTGATGTACGACAACCTGGAGCGCCACGGCGTGCGGCACCAGAAGGCGCTCTACGGCCGCGGCGGCGACGCCGTGATCGACGTCTACGCCGAGCGCAAGGGCGCGGGCGACTCTTCCGCGCAGATCAGGGCGGCCATGGAGCGAAAGATCATCGCCATCGGCCCCACCCGCGTGTCGCGCCACGCCAGCGACCCCGGCGTGCTCAACGTGTTCGACGTGGCCCCCAGTTCCATCACCGACCGGCCCGCCTTCGAGTCCGCCGTCCGGGCCGAAAGCCGGGTGCAGCTGTTCCTCAAGCCGCCGGGGGATCCCGGGTATCACCTGGAGATTCCGCAGCCGGCGTGAGGGGAGTGCGGGAGTGCGGGAGTGCGGGAGTGCGGGAGTGCGAAAGTGCGAAAGTGCGAAAGTGCGAAAGTGCGTGAGTCGCGTGCTCTCCCGCTCGTGAGGGGCGATGACGGACGGCTCACCTCACCCCTGGGGTTGGGGGAGGGGTCCGACGCCGTCGCGAGGAACGAACGAAAGGGCGGCCGGGGGGGAGAGGCCCCGCCCCCGGGCGTGTGAGCTTCTGATCCCTGTCCCTGTCCCCTGCCCCCCTCGCCCCCATGTACGCTCTCATCGACCGCGCGCACGAGGACCTGCTGGGCACCGGCGTGCAGACGCTGGCGCGGTACCCGGCCTTCGTGCTCGTACGCGGCGACGCGATTCCGGCGGAGATCCCCCCCGCCGAGGTGGAGGTGCTGAACGACGACACCATCTCCGTGC
>DASQBH010001467.1:0-5069 GCA_035635315.1 Longimicrobium sp. | reverse complement strand
GCACATCCACTTCCCCCTGCCGCTGGTGGACCTGACGGACCTGCCGGAGGCGGAGCGCGAGCCCGCCCTGGCGCGGATGGGCGCGGACGAGGTGGACCGCCCGATCAACCTGGCCACCGGGCCCGTCCTGCGCGGACACCTGTACAAGTTGGACACGGACGAGCACGTGCTGCTGCTGGTGATGCACCACGTGGTGACGGACGGGTGGAGCATGGGGGTGATGCTGCGCGAGCTGCGGGCGCTGTACGCCGCCTTCCTCGACGGCCGCCCCTCGCCGCTGGCGCCGCTCGCCGTGCAGTACGCGGACTACGCGGCGTGGCAGCACGGATTCCTGCGCGGCGAGACGCTGGAGCGGCAGCTGGGCTACTGGAAGGACAAGCTGGCCGGCGCGCCCACCGTGCTGGAGCTCCCCAGCGACCGCCCGCGCCCCGCCGTGCAGCGCTACCGCGGCAGCCATCTTACCCAGTTCCTGGAGCCGGAGCTGGCGCGGCGGCTGGAGGCGCTGGCGCGGCGCGAGGGATCCACGCTGTACATGGTGCTGCTGGCCGCCTTCTACACCCTGCTGTACCGCTACACGGGGCAGAAGGACCTGCTGGTGGGCACCCCCGTCGCCAACCGCATGCGGCCGGAGGTGGAGGAGCTGGTCGGCTTCTTCGTCAACACCCTGGTGCTGCGGACGGACCTTTCCGGCGACCCCAGCTTCCGCGAGCTGGTGGCGCGGGTGCGCGAGACGGCGCTGGGCGCGTACGCGCACCAGGACGTCCCCTTCGAGCGGCTGGTGGAGGAGCTGGGCGTGCCGCGCGACATGAGCCACGAGCCCCTGTTCCAGGTGATGTTCGTGCTGCAGAACGCGGCCATGGGCGACGTGGACCTTCCCGGCGTCACCGTCCGCCAGCGCCCGATGGACCGGCGGACGACCAAGTTCGACTTCACCGTCTTCATGTGGGCGGACGCCGACGGCCTGCGCGGGTGGTGGGAGTACAACACCGACCTGTGGGACCGGGAGACGGTGGATCGGCTGCTGGGCCACTACCACACCCTGCTGCGCGCCCTGGCCGCCGATCCGGACGCCCGGATCGAGACCCTGCCCCTGCTCACCGCCCCCGAGCGGACGCAGGTGCTGGAGGCGTGGAACGACACCGCCGCGCCGGAGCCGGAGGCCGCCTGCGTCCACCACCTGGTGGAGGCGCAGGTCCGCCGCACGCCGGACGCCGTCGCCGTGGTCTACGAGGGCCAGCGGCTGACGTACGCGGAGCTGAACGCCCGCGCCAACCAGCTCGCGCATCACCTGATCGCTCTTGGCGTCGGCCCGGACCGGCGGGTGGGGATCTGCGTGGAGCGGTCGCTGGAGATGGTCGTCGCCCTGCTCGCCATCCTCAAGGCGGGCGGCGCCGTCGTCGCCATCGACCCCACCTATCCGGAAGAGCGCATCGCCTTCATGGTGCGCGACGCGGGGCTGGCCGCGCTCCTCACGCAGCAGTCGCTGGCCGCGGCGATGCCATCGACCGAGACGCAGGTGGTGCTGCTGGACCGCGGCGCCGCGCAGTTCGCCCACCACTCCGCGGAGGACCCGGCGGTGCCGGTGGGCGCGCTGAACCTGATGTACTGCATCTACACCTCCGGCAGCACCGGCATCCCCAAGGGCGTTGGCGTGCCGCACCGCGAGTTCCTGAACCTGCTGCAGTGGCAGTGGAACGGCTCCGGGCTGGCGCGGCAGGCGCGCACCGTCCAGTTCGCCACGTTCGGGTTCTGCGTGAGCTTCCAGGAGTGCTTCGGCACCTGGGCGGCGGGGTCGACCCTGGTCGTCATCCCCGAAAGCCGGCGCCGGGACCTGGAGGCGCTGATGGAGGTGCTGCGCCAGGAGCGGGTGGAGCGGCTGTACGTCCCCTTCGCCGCCCTCAAGCACCTGTCGGAGATCTCGTGGGATGAGGACCGCCTGGCGAAGAGCCTGCGCGAGGTGGTGACCGCGGGCGAGCCGCTGCAGGTGACGCAGGCCATGCGTGTCTTCTTCCGCCGGCTGGGCGCCGTGCTGCACAACCAGTACGGATCGTCCGAGACGCACGTGGTGACGGCGCTGCCGCTGGAGGGGGATCCGGACGGCTGGCCGGTGCGCGCGCCCGTCGGGCGGCCGATCGCCAACGCCCGCATCTACCTGCTGGACGCGCACCTGCAGCCGGTGCCCGTGGGCGTGCCGGGCGAGGTGTGCGTGGGCGGCGAGGCGTGCCTGCCGCGCGGCTACCTGGGCGACCCCGCCCTCACCGCCGCCAAGCTGGTCCCCGACCCGTTCAGCCCCGTTCCCGGCGCGCGGATGTACCGCAGCGGCGACGTGGCCCGCCAGCACCGCGACGGCACGGTCGAGGTCACCGGGCGGCTGGACTTCCAGATCAAGGTCCGCGGCTTCCGCGTGGAGATCGGCGAGGTGGAGGCCGCCATCCGCCGCATCGCCGCCGTGCGCGACGTGGCCGTGGTGGCGGGCGACAACCGCTTCGGCGAAAAGCGGCTCATCGCCTACCCCGTCTTCCGCGACGGGCCCGTCCCCGCGCACGCGCTGGTGGACGAGCTCAAGCGCCGCCTTCCCGAGTACATGATCCCCACCGCCTGGGTGGCCGTGGACCGGCTGCCGGTGAACGCCAACGGCAAGCTGGACGCGGCCGCGCTCCCCGCCCCCGAAGAGGCGGACGCCGAGGGCGCGGAAGCCTACGTCGCGCCGCGGACGGCGACGGAGGCGGCGCTGGCGGAGATCTGGAGCGAGGTGCTGGCCAAGGGCGGCATCGGCGTGCGCGACAACTTCTTCGCGGTGGGCGGGCACTCGCTGCTGGCCACGCAGGTGATGGCCCGCGTGCGCGACCGCTGCCGCGCGGACCTCCCCCTGCGCGCGCTCTTCGACAACCCGACGGTGGAGACGCTGGCCCGTGCCGTGGACGGCGCCGCGCGGACGGAGGCGCCGGCCGAGGAGCGGGTGGCCCGCCGCAGCCGGGTCGCCCGCGTGGTGCACATCGCTCCCGTGCCCGGCGAGGAAGCCGTGGCGCTGCCGCCGGCCGCCGGCGAGCCCCTGGCCGTGGGAGACGACTGAGATGTCGACGATGGATCTCGCCCCCGGGATGGTGGAGGCGTACGTCGCCCCCCTGTCGTTCGCGCAGGAGCGGCTGTGGGTGCTGGACCGGATGGACCCGGGCGGCGCCGGCTGGGCGGTGCCCGTGTGCATGCGCATCCGCGGCCCGCTGAACGTGGACGCGCTGCGGGCCGCCTGGGAGGCGCTGGTGGATCGCCACGAGTCGCTGCGCACCGTATTCCGCTGGATGGACGGCGCGCCGATGCAGGTGGTGCTCCCCGCGCTCTCCGTCCCGCTGGTCGTCGAGGACCTGGCGTCCGTCCCGCCGGAGGCGCGGGAGGCGGAGGCCCGCGCTCGCATCGGCGCCGACGTCGCGGCGCCCTTCGACCTGGCGGCCGGGCCGCTCCTGCGGCTGCGCCTCTTTCACCTGGGGCCGGACGACGCGGTGCTGCTGGCCAACCTGCATCACATCGTCACGGACGGGTGGAGCACGGGCGTGCTGCTGCGCGAGCTGTCGGCGCTCTACGGCGCGTTCGTGCGCGGCGAGCCCTCGCCGCTGGAGGAGCCGGAGCTGCAGTACGCGGACTTCGCGGAGTGGCAGCGCGAGCGGCTTTCCGGCGCGGTGCTGGAGGCGCACCTGGCGCACTGGCGGCAGGCGCTGGAAGGCGCCCCGGCGCTGCTGGAGCTGCCCGCGGACCGCCCGCGCCCCCCCGTGTGGGACGGGCACGGCGCGCTGGAGCCGTTCAGCCTGCCGGCGTCGCTGGACCGCGCCGTCCACGCGCTGGCGGTGGCGGAGGGAGGCACGCCGTTCATGGTGCTGCTGGCCGCCTACGCCGCGCTCCTGGGCCGCTACGCGGGGCAGGACGAGGTGGTGGTGGGCACGCCGATCGCCAACCGCACCCGGCCGGAGACGGAGGGGGTCGTCGGCTTCTTCGTCAACACGCTGGCGCTGCGGACGGACCTTTCCGGCGACCCGCCCTTCCGCACCCTCGTGCGCCGGGTGCGCGACGCCACGCTGGCCGCGTACGCGCACCAGGACCTCCCCTTCGAGCGGCTGGTGGACGAGCTGAAGGTCCCCCGCTCCGCGGCGCATTCCCCCGTCTTCCAGGCGCTCTTCATCCTGCAGAACACGCCGGAGGGCGGTGTCCCCCTCCCCGGTGTGCAGACGGAGCGCTTCGACATCGACTGGATGCACGCGCGCTACGACCTGACGCTGGCCCTGCGCGCCCGCGGCGAGGGGGTGGAGGGCGCGCTGGAGTACGCCACGGCGCTCTTCGACCGCGGCACGGCTGCGCGGATGGCGGGCCACTACCGCACCCTGCTGGAAGCCGCCTGCGCGGACCCCGGCCAGCGCCTCTCCGCCCTGCCGCTGCTCTCGGCCGAGGAGCGGGCGGACGTCCTTGCCGCGTCGAACGATACGGACGCGCCCTACGCCGCCGTCCCCGTCCACCTGCTGGTCGCCGCGCAGGCGGCGGAGACGCCGGACGCCATCGCCGTCCGCGGCGGCGGGGAGATGCTGACGTACGCGGAGCTGGACGCGCGCTCCAGCCGCCTCGCCCGCCACCTCGCCGGCCTCGGGGTCCAGCGAGGCGAGCGACTGGCGATCTCGATGGAGCGCTCCCCCGCCCTCCTCGTCGCCGTGCTCGCCGCGTGGAAGGCGGGCGCCGCGTACGTGCCGGTGGATCCGGCGTACCCGGAGGAGCGCCGCGCGTACATGCTGGCCGACTCCGGCGCCGCCGTCATCCTCACCGACGCCGCCTCCGCTCCCGGCCGCCCGGTGAGCAATGCGCGAGTGGTCGCGGTGGATGCGCTGGACCTGGCGGATGCGGACAACTCCGCGCCGGACGTGGCGGTGGATGCAGACGATCTCGCCTACGTCATCTACACCTCGGGATCGACCGGACGGCCCAAGGGGGTGATGGTGCCGCACCGCGGGGTGGCGAACTTCCTCGCGTCGATGGCGCGCGAGCCGGGGATGGGGATGGATGACGTGCTGGTGGCCGTCACCAGCCTTTCC
>DASQBH010001466.1:0-10865 GCA_035635315.1 Longimicrobium sp. | reverse complement strand
CTCCGGCTTCACCTCGCCGATCGGGTAGGTGATGGACCAGATCGACGCCTCCGTGGCGCCGCCCAGGCTGTGCACCGCCGCGCCCGGGCAGAGCGCGCGGATGCGGTCCGGCAGCGTCACCGGCAGCCAGTCGCCGGAGAGCATCACCACGCGCAGCGAGGCCAGGCGATGGTCGGCCCGGTCCGCGGCGTAGTGCACCATCATCTCCATCAGCGCCGGCACCGAGTTCCAGACCGTCACCCGCTCCGCCGCCACCAGCTGCGCCCACGTCTCCGGGTCGCGATTGGCGGCCGCATCCGGCAGCACCACCGCGCCGCCCACGGCCAGCAGGCCGAAGATGTCGTAGACGGAAAGGTCGAAGTTGAGCGCCGACAGCCCCAGCACCCGGTCGTCGGGTCCGACGCCGTAGCGCTCGTTGCAGTCCACGCAGGTGTTCAGCGCGCCGCGGTGGTCGGTCATCACCCCCTTGGGCACACCGGTCGAACCCGAGGTGAAGATCACGTAGGCCAGGTCCTCGGGTCCGGCCACCGCGGGGAGCGCGGCCGCCGGATCGAGCGCGGGCTCCGCCGCCTCGATGCGGATCCGCTGGATCCCCGCCGGCCACTCCACCCGGTCGTCCACCGCCGGCTGGACGACGGCCAGCTCCACCCCGCCGACCTCCAGCAGCTGGGCGATCCGCTCCTTGGGCAGCGACCCGTCGATCGGCAGGTACGCCGCGCCGGAGCGGGTGATGCCGAGCACGGCCACCACCTGCTCCCACCCCTTGTCCATCACCACCGCCACCAGCCGGTTGGGCCGGGCGCCGCGGGCCCGCAGCTCCAGCCCCAGCGCGCGGGAGCGGCGCTCCAGCTCGGCGTAGCTCATCCGCCGCTCGCCCGAGACGACGGCCAGGCGGTCGCCGTGGCGCTGCGCCTGCGCCTCGAAGGGCTCGTGCAGCAGCCCCGCCGGCACCGGCGCGTCCGTGGCGTTCACCAGCGCCCGGCGGGCCAGCTGCGCCGCGGGAAGCTGCGCGCCCACACCGTCGTGCCACGCCTCTTCCGAGACCGCCAGGCGGCCCAGCAGCTCGCGGTAGCTCTCCCACATGGCGTCCAGCACGCCGGGGGAGAACAATTCCTCCACCGCGTCCCAGTTGAAGAACAGCGCCCCGTCACGCTCGCCCACCTGCTGGTCCAGCCACACCTGCGGCGTCTGGCTGACGCCGTAGGTCTGCTCCAGCTCCATCTCGGGCGCGCCCGTGGCCGCGGCCGCCGTGGCAAAGGCGTCGCCGAACAGGCTGCTGGTGAACACCACCGGGGTCACCGCGGTGGGCGGCCGCTGCTGGCGGCGCCCCATCTCGCGCAGTACCTCCACGCCGCCCACGTAGCGGTGCTCCAGGTCCTCCCACAGCTGCTCCTGCATCGCCTGGGCGCGCCCCTGGAAGCTGTCGCCGCGCCCCGTATCGACGGCCAGCAGGTTGAGCGTGGTGTGGTCGCCCACCACCTCGTTCACCTGCGGGTGCAGCGGCAGGCGGTTGAAGAGGGTGAGGTTGATGGTGAAGCGCGAGGTCCGGCTCCACCGGGCCAGCACCTCGGCGTACGCGGCCATCAGCACGCCCGAGGGCGTAAGGCCCGCGCTCGCCGCGCGCGCCCGCAGCTGCTCCCACTGCTCGCGCGGCAGCATGGAGGAGCGCCGGGCGAAGCGGGGCTTGCGGATGGA
This sequence comes from Longimicrobium sp., assembly GCA_035635315.1. GTDB lineage: Bacteria > Gemmatimonadota > Gemmatimonadetes > Longimicrobiales > Longimicrobiaceae > Longimicrobium. The sequence goes on along the minus strand of DASQBH010001466.1, from coordinate 9,170 downwards.
GCTGGGATCCTTGGCGAACGGCAGGTCCGGCGCGCCCGGCAGCGTGGCGGCGCGCTCCCACCAGTACTCCTGCGCGCGCCGGTACTGGGGCGACTCGCGAAAGCGGGCCTCGGCCAGCACGTAGTCGCGGAACGAAAGCTCCAGCGGCGGCAGCTGCAGCGCCGGGTCCTGGTAGAACCGGGCGAGGTCGCGCCACAGGATGCGCGAGCTCCACGCGTCGACGAAGAGGATGTCGATGCTCACGTGCAGCCGCACCGCCCCGTCCTCCACGATCGTCGCGACGATCTCGAAGAGCGGCCAGCGCTCCGCGGGGATGATCTGGTGCGACATGCGGTGGCGCACCGCCTCGCGCCCGGCCGCGGCCTCCTCTTCGGAGCGGCCGCGCAGGTCGATCACCTCGATGCGGTACTCCGGCACCTGGGCCAGGATGCGCTGCTGCCCCTCGGGGGTCAGCACGGCGCGCAGCATGTCGTGGCGCTCGATCACCCGTGCGAGCGCCGCGTTCAGCCGCTCCACGTCAAGCCCGCGGGCGTCGTACTCGCTGTAGCTGTGCGCGGCCACGTTGCCCAGGTCGAACAGGCCGGTGCGGCCCATCCAGTACGCGTGCTGCACGTCGTTCAGCGGGAACGGCTCGTGGCGGTTGGCCACGTCGGGGACGATGGCGTGGTCCGCCAGCGAAAGCTCGGACTCGCGGAGCTTCTCCTCCTTGAGCCGGCGGACGATGGCCGCCATCCCCTCCACCGTCGGGTTCTGGAAGAGCTGGCGCAGCGGCACCTGCACGCCCAGCACCTCGACGACGCGGTTGACGATGCGCACGGCCAGGATGGAGTTGCCGCCCAGCGCGTACAGGTTGGCGTCCAGGTCCACGTCGTCCACCTTCAGGATCTCGCTCCACACCGCGGCGATGCGGTCCTCCAGCGGCGTGCGGGCGCGCGTGGTGCGCTCCGGCGCCGGTCCCTCCGCCTGCACCAGCGCGGCCAGCGCCGTGCGGTCCACCTTGCCGTTGGACGACAGGGGGAACGCGTCCAGCGGGGTGATGGAGGCGGGGACCATGTAGGCCGGCAGCCGCGCGGACAGGAAGTCGCGCAGCTCCGTCTGCGAGGCCGCGGCGCCCTGGTGCAGCACCACGAAGCCCGCCAGGCGCCGCGCGTTGCGCTCGCCCACGGCGGCCGCGGCGGCGCTGCGCACTGCGGGGTGCTGCTCCAGCACCGACTCGATCTCGCCCAGCTCGATGCGGTAGCCCTGCACCTTTACCTGGAAGTCCTCGCGGCCCAGGAACTCGATGTTCCCGTCCGGCAGGTACCGCCCCAGGTCGCCGGTCCGATACAGCCGCTCGCCCGTCCGGGGATGGGTGATGAAGCTGGCGGCCGTCTTTTCCGCGTCCTCCCAGTACCCCTTCGCCAGGCCGATCCCGCCGATGTGCAGCTGCCCCGGCACCCACTCCGGGCGCGGCGCCAGGCGGTCGTCCAGCACGTGGAAGCGCTGGTTCACCATCGGCACGCCGTAGGGGATGCTCGTCCACTCCGGCTTCACCTCGCCGATCGGGTAGGTGATGGACCAGATCGACGCCTCCGTGGCGCCGCCCAGGCTGTGCACCGACACATTCGGGCAGAGCGCGCGGATGCGGTCCGGCAGCGTCACCGGCAGCCAGTCGCCCGACAGCATCACCACCCGCAGCGACTCCAGGCGGCCGTCCGCCCGGTCCGCGGCGTAGGTCGCCATCATCTCCATCAGCGCCGGCACCGAGTTCCAGATCGTCACCCGCTCCGCCGCCACCAGCTGCGCCCACGTCTCGGGATCGCGCGAGGCGCCCGCGTCCGGCAGCACCACCGCGCCGCCCACGGCCAGCAGGCCGAAGATGTCGTAGACGGAAAGGTCGAAGTTGAGCGCCGACAGCCCCAGCACCCGGTCCTCCGCCCCGACGCCGTAGCGCTCGTTGCAGTCCACGCAGGTGTTCAGCGCGCCACGGTGGTCGGTCATCACCCCCTTGGGCACGCCGGTGGAGCCCGAGGTGAAGATGACGTAGGCCAGGTCCTCGGGTCCGGCGACCGCCGGCAGCTCGGCAGCCGGGTCCAGCGCCGGCTCCTCCGCCTCGATGCGGATCCGCTGGATCCCCGCGGGCCACTCGAAGCGCGCCTCCACCTCCGGCTGCACCACGGCCAGCTCCACCCCGCCGACTTCGAGGAGCTGGGCGATCCGCTCCGCCGGCAGCGACCCGTCGATCGGCAGGTACGCCGCGCCGGAGCGGGTGATGCCGAGCACGGCGACCACCTGCTCCCACCCCTTGTCCATCACCACCGCCACCAGCCGGTTGGGCCGGGCGCCGCGGGCGCGCAGTTCCAGCCCCAGCGCGCGGGAGCGGCGCTCCAGCTCGGCGTAGCTCATCCGCCGGTCGCCCGAGACGACGGCCAGGCGGTCGCCGGCGAACCGCGCCTGCACCTCGAAGGGCTCGTGCAGCAGCCCGGCGGGGATCGGCGCGTCCGTGGCGTTCACCGCCGCGCGGCGGGACAGCTGCGCCACGGGCAGGCGCGCGCCCACCCCGTCGTGCCACGCCTCTTCCGAGACGGCCAGGCGGCCCAGCAGCTCGCGGTAGCTCTCCCACATGGCGTCCAGCACGCCGGGGGAGAACAGGTCTTCCACGGCGTCCCAGTTGAAGAACAGCCCGCCGTCGCGCTCGCCCACCTGGTGGTCGAGCCACACCTGCGGCGTCTGCGTGATGCTGTAGACCGGCGCGTCGCCGTCCAGCGCCGCCGGCACCGCCTCCAGCCCGGCGCCGGCCGCGGCGCGCCGCTGGCCCAGGGTGCTGGTAAAGACGATGGGCATGATGGAGGCGGGGGGCCGGCCCTGCATCCGGGCCAGGTCGCGCAGCACGCGCACGCCGCTCACGGCGCCGTGCTCCAGGTCGCGCCACAGCTGCTCCTGGACCCGCCGGGCCCGCACCTCGAAGCCGTCGTTCCCCGGCGCCTCGATCCCCAGCAGCGAGAGCGCGGTAAAGTCGCCCACCACGTCGTCCACCTGGGCGTGGCCCGGAGGACGGTTGAAGAGGGTGAGGTTGATGGTGAGCCGCGGGTTCTTGGACCACGTCGCCAGCACCTCGGCGAATGCGGCCAGCAGCACGCCCGAAGGCGTGAGCCCGGCCCGGGCGGCGAGCGCCTTCAGCCGCTCCCACCGCACCTCGTCCAGCGTCGCCGTGCGGCGCACGAAGCGGGGATGGGTGAGCTGGTCGGGGCTGATGGCCAGGGGCAGCTCCGGCGCCGGCGGCAGGTCCGCCAGCCGCTCGCGCCAGTACGCCTCGGCTCGGCCGAACGCCTCGGAGCCTTCCTCGGCGTAGGCGGCCAGGACGCAGTCGCGGAACGACAGCTCCAGCGGCGGCTTCTGGATCTCCGGGTCCGCGTAGCGCTCCGCCAGCTCGTCGAAGATGATGCGGGTGCTCCAGGCGTCCGCGATCAGGTAGTCGAGGGAGAAGTGGATGCGCACCCGCTCGTCGGAAAGGACCGACGCGCGCACGCCGAACAGGGGCCAGCGGTCCGCCGGCAGCACCTCGTGCGACATCTCGTCGCGGACGTGCGCCAGGTGCGCCGCCCGCGACACCTCGTCGGCGCCGCGCAGGTCGGTGACCTCGATGCGGTACGCCGGCACCTGTGCCAGGATCTGCTGGCGCCCGTCGGGAAGGACGATGGCGCGCAGCATCTCGTGGCGCTCGATCAGCCCCTGCAGCGCGCGCTCCAGGCGCGAGATGTCGACGTCGTCCAGCTCGAACTCGGTGTAGCTGTGCGACGAGACGTTGCCCATCTCCATCGACCCCGAGCGCCCCACCCAGTACGCCTGCTGCACGTCCGTCAGCGGGAACGGCTCGTGGCGGCGGGCCGGATCGGGGACGATCGGCGTGATGGCCGCCGCGGCACCGCCCGGCTCGGCCCTGCGGCGCGCCACCTCGCGCGCCAGCCCGGCCACCGTGGGGTTCTCGAAGAGCGCGTGCAGCGGCAGGGCCACGCCCAGCTCGCGCCGCAGCCGGTGCATCACCCGCGTGGCAAGGAGGGAGTGGCCGCCCAGCTCGAAGAAGTTGGCGTGCACGCTCACCCGCGCCCGGCCCAGCGCCTCGCCCCACGCCGTGGCCACCGCCTCCTCCAGCGGCGTGCGGGGCGCCACGTACTCCAGCGCCCCCGCGGGCGCGTCGGCCGCGGGGAGCCGCGCGCGGTCCACCTTGCCGGCGGACGAGCGGGGGAGCGCCTCCAGCACCGTACAGGTGGCGGGGACCATGTAGGCGGGCAGCCGCTCGCGCAGGTACGCCAGCAGCTCGCGTCCGGAGGCCTCGGCGCCGCCCACGTACGCCGCCAGCGACTCGCCCTGCAGCACCACCGCGGCCTCGCGCACCTGCGGGTGCTCCTGCAGCACCGCCTCGATCTCGCCCAGCTCGATGCGGAAGCCGCGCAGCTTTACCTGGTTGTCGGCGCGCCCCAGGAACTCCAGCGAGCCGTCCGCCAGCCGCCGCGCCAGGTCGCCCGTGCGGTACAGCCGCTCGCCGCCCGCCGCCGCGAAGGGGCTGGGGACGAAGCGCTCCGCCGTGAGCGCGGGGCGGCCCAGGTACCCGGCCGCCAGCCCGTGGCCGCCGATGAACACCTCGCCCGGCACCCCCCAGGGCTGCGGCGCCCCGAACGCATCCAGGACGTGGATCTCGGTGTTCGCCACCGGGTGGCCGAGCGGGATCGAGCCGTTAACGGATTCCACCCGGTGCACGGCGGACCAGATGGTGGTCTCCGTGGGGCCGTAGACGTTCCACAGCGCGCCGCCGCGGGCCAGCAGCTCCTCCGCCAGGTCCGCCGGCAGCGCCTCGCCGCCGCAGAGCATGCGCAGCGAGGGGTTCCCCGCCCAGCCCGACTCCACCAGCACGCGCCACCCGGAGGGCGTCGCCTGCATCGTCGTCACGCCTTCGCGCTCCAGCAGCGCCGCCAGCGCCTCGCCGTCCGCCGCGACGCCCGCGCCCGCGACCACCAGGCGCGCGCCCGTGACGAGCGGGAGGAGCAGCTCCAGGAGGGAGATGTCGAAGGTCAGCGTGGTGACGGCGAGGAGCGTGTCCTCCGCCGACAGCCCCGGCTCCGCCGCCATGGAGCCCAGCAGGTTGGCCAGGGCGCGGTGCGACACCTGGACGCCCTTGGGCCGGCCGGTGGAGCCGGAGGTGTAGATGACGTACGCCACCTGCTCCGGCGCCACGGCGGCGAGGTCGTCCGCCGGCTCGCCGTCGAAGGCGCCGGAGTCGAGCGCGACGACCTGGCACGCCGCCGGCAGGGCGCCCGCCAGGCGCGCCTGCGTGAGCACCAGCGCCGGGGCGCAGTCGTTCAGCACGTACTCGGTGCGCTCGCGCGGGTTCTCCGGGTCCAGCGGCACGTAGGCGGCGCCGGCCTTGAGGATGCCCAGCAGCGCCGGCACCATCTCCAGCGAGCGCTCCACGTACAGCGCCACGCGGTCACCCGGCGCCACGCCCAGCCGGCGCAGCCCGTGGGCGACCTGGTTGGCGCGCCGGTTCAATTCCCCGTAGGAAAGCTCGCTTCCGCCGAAGGTCACCGCCCGCCGCGCGGGGTCCGCCGCCGCGTGCCGCTGCACCGCGGCGCCGACGGTCTCGGCGGACACGTCCGCGGCCGCGCGCGGGGCCAGGAGCGCCGTCCGCTCCTCGTCCAGCAGCAGCGGCAGCTCGTGGACGCGCAGCGCGGGGTTGCGCACCGCCGCGGCCAGCAGGGTGCGGAAGCGCTCGCCCAGGCGGGCGATGGTGGCCTCGTCGAACAGGTCGGAGTTGTACTCCAGCTTGCCGGCCAGCGCGCCGTCCACCTCGGCCAGCGACAGGCTCAGGTCGAAGCGCGAGGTCCCCGCGCCGATCTCCAGCGGGGTAAGGGTGAGCCCCGGCAGCGACACCGTCTCGGTGTTGTGCACCAGCTCGGTGAACAGCACCTGGAAGACGGGGGCGTGGCTCAGCCGGCGCTCGGGCTGCAGCTCCTCGACGATCTTTTCGAACGGCACCTCGCCGTGCGCCTGCGCGTCGAGCACGGTGGCCCGCACGCGCTGCAGCAGCCCCAGGAAGCTCTCCGCCGGATCGATCTCCGTGCGCAGGACCAGCGTGTTGATGAACATGCCGATCACCCCCTCCAGCTCCGCCCGCGCGCGGTTGGCCACGGGGGTGCCCAGCACCACGTCGTTCTGCGCGGCCAGGCGGCCGGCGACGGCGGTAAAGGCGGCCAGTGCCGTCACGAAGACGGTGGTGCCGGCGCCGCGGGCGAACTCGCGCACGTCGCGCGTCAGCTCCGCGCCCAGGCTCACCCAGTGCGACGCGCCGACGAACGACTGCACCCGCGGCCGGGGCCGGTCCAGCGGCAGCTCCAGCACCGGGGGCGCACCGGCCAGGCGGTCGCTCCACCAGCCCAGCTCCGCCGCCAGCCGCTCGCCCTGCAGCCGCTCGCGCTGCCAGCGCACGAACGCGCCGTACTGCGCCGGGGCCTGGGCCGGAAGCGGCGACTCCTCGCCGCGCGAGAACGCCGCGTACAGCGCCGCCATCTCGCGGATGAAGACGTTCATCGACCAGCCGTCGGAGACGATGTGGTGCATCGTCACCGCCAGCACGTGCTCCTCGTCGTCCATCCGCAGCAGCCCGGCGCGCAGGGCGCCCGCGGCCAGGTCGAACGGCTCCGCCGCCTCCTCCGCCAGCCACCGCGCCAGCTCCCCCTCGCGCTCCTCCACCGGCAGGTCGCGCGCGTCCACGGCGCGCAGGGGCACGGGAAGGCGCTTGTTGAAGATCTGGATCGGCTCGCCGTCGGGCGCCACGAAGGTGGCGCGCAGCGCCTCGTGGCGGCTCACCACCTCGTCCAGGCTGCGCTGCAGCGCGGACACGTCGAGGCGGCCGCTGAGCCGCAGGGCCGAGGGAAGGTGGTAGGCGGCGCCGGCGCCGCCGAGCTGCTCCAGGAACCAGAGCCGCTGCTGCGCGAACGACAGCGGGTTGCGGAGCGCCAGGAGCGCCCGCCGTTCAGGAGACAGACTGGAAACCGCAGCTTGGACGTCGTTCATTTTGGGCCTACTCTCCCTCGGCCGTGGATGGCATGGCGCCCTGGATCAGGGCCATGACCTGTTCGTCGGAAAGGTTTCTGAGCTCGTCGAGCTCGTCTTCGAAGGACTGTGCGCCGCCGATCTCCAGCTCGGGCCCGGCCGCGGCCGGATCGGCGCGCAGCGTGTCGAGAAGCCCGGCCAGGCCGGCGACGGTGGGGGTCTCCAGGAACGCGCGCAGGGGGACGTCCACCTGGACGGTCTGCCGCAGCCGCGACGTGACCTGCGTGGCCAGCAGCGAGGTGCCGCCCAGCTCGAAGAAGCTGTCGTGCACGCCGATCTGGTCGATGGCCAGCAACTGCGACCACACCTCGGCCACCGCCTCCTCGTCCGGAGTGGCGGGGGGCACGTACGGGGTAAAGAGGTTGGGACGCTCGTGCACCCGCCCGGCCGCCCGCGCGGGGGCCGCAGGGGCCGCCGTCACCCACTGGGTGCGGCGCGCCTCCAGGTCGGCGGTGCAGATGACCAGGTAGGGAAGCCCCACCAGCCCCAGCGCCCGGGGAAGCGCCTCCATCCCCTCGGCCGCCGTGACGCCGATGGCGCCGGCGTGCGCGGCCAGGGCCTCGGGGATGCCGAAGCGCCAGGCGTCCCACGCCACGCTGGTCCAGGGGAACGCCCCGTCGCGGGAGCGTGCGCGGGCGAACGCGTCCACGAAGGTGTTGGCCGCCGCGTAGGCGGTGTATCCCAGCCCGCCCAGGATCGGGGAGAGGGACGAGTACAGGAGGCAGAAGTCCAGCGGCAGCCCGCCGATCACCCGCTCCAGCACCCGCAGCCCGTCCACCTTGGCGGCGAACTGCTCCGCCACCGCCTCGGGTCCCGTCTCGTCCAGCGCGTGCTGCGCCCGCTGGCCGATCACGCCCGCGGTGTGGATCACCCCGTGCAGCGCCCCGAAGCGCTCCACGGTGCGGTCGATCACCTGCCACAGCTGCGCCTCGTCGCGCAGGTCGCAGGGAAGGACCAGGACCTCGGCGCCGGCGGCCTCCAGCGCGCGGAGGGCCTCCGGGTCCGCCTCGCCGGAGCGGCTGGTGAGGACCAGGCGCGCGCCGACTTCCCGGGCCAGCCACTCGGCCGTCGTCAGGCCGATGCGGCCCAGGCCGCCGATGAGCAGGTAGACGCCGTTCCGCCGCAGCCGCGACGCCGCGGCCTGGGGCGGCGCCTGGACTCGTGCGAACGCCTCCGCCCAGCGAACGCCGCGGCGGTACGCCACCAGGCGGTCGGGCGACTCCGCGCGAAGCTCGCGCAGCAGGTCAGCCACCACCGTTTCGTCGCGCCCGGCGCCGGCCGCGGGAAGCACCAGGTCGATGCTGCGGCACGACAGGCTGCGCCGCTCCTGCGGCGCCACCCGGCAGATGCCGAGGAGCGTCGCCTTGTCCGCGCACAGCGCCTCGCTCCCGTCCACCGACTGCAGCTGCGTGCTGACCACGTCGATGCGCAGCGGATCGTCCGCGCCGGCGGCCACCAGCGCCTGCGTCAGGAAGAGGAGCGAGTCGAAGCCGCGCTCGCGGGCCTCGGCACCGGCGCCGTCGGCCAGCGGAACCACGTTCCACAGGTGGACGATGCGGTGCGGCAGCCCGCCGCGCGCGGCCAGGTCGTCCACCAGGCGCCGGTAGTCGTCCGCGCGGCGCGGATCCACCGTGTAGCCGCCGATGACGGTGTCGAAGCGCTCGCCGATGGCGACGGTCGTCACCGCGGCGCCGCTCCGGGCGAGCGCTTCCGCCAGCGGAGCGCCCACGCGGGCGTCGTCTACGAAGAGGAGCCAGCGCTCCCCCGCCCCGTCCGCGGCCGACTCCACCGGCAGCGGCGCGGGCTTCCACGACGGGACGTAGAACCACTCGGCCACGTCGTCGATCTTCTTCGGCGCCGCGGGCGCGGCCTGCGCCGGCTGAGCCGCCGGGCGCTGCAGCTCCGTGCGCGCGGCGATCCAGTAGCGCTGGCGCTGGAACGGATAGGTCGGGAGCGAGACCCGCGAGCGCGGCGCGCTCTGGTGGTACGCGGCCCAGTCCGCCGCCACGCCCTCCACCCACAGCGCGCCCAGCGCCTCCAGCATCGCGCGCCCGTCCGACCCGTCCTCCGCCAGCGAGGCC
>DASQBH010001465.1:0-4203 GCA_035635315.1 Longimicrobium sp. | reverse complement strand
GGTACGCCCCCTCGCCGGCCACCAGCGCGCACGCCGTGCGCACCAGGTCGATGCCAAAGCGGCCCCGGTACGCGCGCGGAATGGCCCCGGCCCCCACCAGGTAGGCGAGCGCCGCGGCGGCACGGAACGGGTCCGCCGGCCGGCCCAGGGACAGCGCCCGCGCGGCCTGCAGCGCGTGCAGGAGGAGCGGCGCGTCGGGGTGCGCGGCGGCGCGGGCCTCCACCCCGGCCAGATCGTCCGCCCCGCACGCCGCCACGGCCGCGGCCAGCAGCAGCATCTCGCGAAGGGTGGACCGGCGCTCGGGGTGGTGCACCACGCCGTGCACCAGCACGTGCCACAGGTGCGCGGCCGGCGCCAGCCGCAGGATCCCCGGGAGCCCCGCCGGCACCGCGCCGGCCCAGGGGTCCACCTCTCCCGCGTAGGGCAGGGCGTAGTGCACCTCCACCTGGATGGCGTCGGGGGCGGCGCGCCCGGAGAGGTGAAAGGTGCCGGGGGTGCCCGGCGCGGCGTCGGCGCCGTGCGGGCGGTGGCCGCCCACCTGCTCCAGCGCCGCCGCCACCTCGCGCGCCTGGTCCGGACGGACGAGCACGTCCACGTCCAGCACGTCCAGCGGGTCGGCGCCCAGCACCGTGACCCCGCCCTTGAGCACGAGGGCGGAGGCGCCGCGGGGGGACAGGATGCGGCTGAGCGTGACCAGCTGCGCCCGGGCCGAGAGGGCGCGGCGAAGCTCCACCTCCGCCCTCCGGGCGAGCGCGGCGGCGGCCGCGGGGGGAAGCTCCGTCCCCCGCGCCAGCACCCGCGCCCGCAGCGGAAGGGCGCAGCGCTCCACCCGCAGGAACACCGTCCACGCCTCGTCCGGCGCATCGGGCGGCGGAGCCCCGGCGGCCCCGTCTCCTTCCCCCGGCCCCCCCGCCGCCAGCACCCCCAGGGCCCACGGCCGCAACGACAACGCCGCCCGCGCGGTCACCAGCGCGTCGGGCGGCGTCATGGGCGTACCGCGGGGGGAAGGAAGGGCGGCGCGGGCTCAGCCCCGCCCATAGCGGTCTTCGAGCCGCACGATGTCGTCCAGCTCCGGGGTGCTCACCTCCAGGATCACCGCGTCCTCCAGCGCCTCGATGCGGTGCACGTCGCCGGGGCGCACGGTGATGCACTGCCCGGGGAGCATCTCGAAGTCCACCCCGTTGAAGTGGTACAGCAGCCGGCCGGACTGCAGGTACATCGTCTCCATCTTGCGCTCGTGCTTCTGCAGCGAGAGCGCGTGGCCGCGCGTGACCTCCAGCACCTTTCCGGCGTAGCGGTCCTCGTGGGCGTACCAGATCTCGCGGCCCCAGGGCTTGGGGACGATCTTTGGGGTGGCGAGCGGCACCGCGGTGCGGTCTGTCATCGTAGAAAGGTACGAGCGCGTGAAATGCCGGGGGCGCCGCGCCCGCCGGCGTGGGGGCCGGCCGGGCGCTACCCCCCGCCGAACAGCCGCGACCACAGCGTGCGGGCGCGGCGGCGCAGCGGCTCCACCGGGAGCGGCTGCTCGCCGGCCAGCAGGCGGCCGGCGTTCTCTTCCATCAGCAGGCGCGCCTGCGCCTCGCCCCCCGCGGCGGCCAGCGCCTCGCGGCAGGCGGCCAGGTGCAGCGGGCCCCGCGCGTGGTAGTCGCTGGCCACGTAGTCGGCCAGCCCCCGCTCCAGCAGGGTCCACGCCCGCTCGCGCGCCTCGGGGCCGTACCGGCCCAGCACGGAGCCGGCGTTCACCTGCAGCAGCGCGCCCACCCGCTTCCACCCCTCGGCGGCCTGCCCCCCGGCGTCCGCGTTGGAGTAGCGCTCGGGGTGGGCGATGACGGGGGTCCACCCGGCCACCTTGAGCGCGAACAGCGTGCCCTCGGCGTTGGGCGGCACCGACATGAACGGGAACTCCACCAGCACCAGCGACGTCCCCGCCAGGCGCAGGCGCGGATCGGCAAGGCGGGGGGAGGGGGTGTCGAGCATCACCTCGAAGCCGCGCTCCAGCCGCACCTCGGGGAACTCGGCCGCACCCAGCGCCCGGAGCGACTCCCATCCCTCGTCCACCCGGGCCAGGTACGCCTCCAGGGCGGGGGGCGAGTCGGCCAGCGACGCGTTCAGGTGGGGCGTGGCCACCACGGCGCGCACCCCCTGCGCACGGTACGCCTCGAGCGAGGCACGGCTCTGGTCCAGCGAGGCGGCGCCGTCGTCCACCCCCGGGATCAGGTGGTTGTGAAAGTCGATCATGGCGGCGGCGGGCCGTTGCGGGCCCCGCGCGCGGCCGTCCGGGCACCGCGCATTACTCCTTGGGCCCGTAGTAGTTGTACGCGTAGTAGTAGTACCCGGCCCCGCCGTACGCGGCGATGGCGCGGTCGGGGTCGTTGAGCGCGGCGCCCAGCACCCGGGCCCCCACCGACATGAGCTGCCGCACCGCCTGCTGGGCCAGCGACCGCTCCGTGCGCCCGGCGCGCACCACCAGCACCACGCCGTCCACCATGCTGGCCAGCACCGAGCTGTCCGACGCGGCCATGACGGGCGGGGTGTCCAGGATCACCATGTCGAACGCGTCGCTCATCACGCGCATGAGCTCCCGCATCACGGGCGAGCCCAGCAGCTCGGCGGGGTTGGGGGGGAGCACCCCGGCCGTGAGCAGGCTCAGCCCGGGGACCGCGCTTTCCCGGACGGCCTGGGCCAGCTCCATCTGCCCCACCAGCACCTGGGTGAGCCCGGGCTCGCGCGGGGTCCCGAAGATGTTGTGCACGGTGGGGCGGCGCAGGTCGGCATCCACCAGCAGCACCCGCATCCCCTGCTGGGCGAAGGCCGCGGCCAGGTTTGAGGCGGTGGTGCTCTTGCCCTCGCCCGGCGAGGCGCTGGTGATGATGACGCTCTTGAGCGCCCGCCCCGTCTGCGAAAAGATCAGGTTGGTGCGCAGGGTGCGGTACGCCTCGGCCGCCGTGGAGCGCCCTTCGGCCACCACCAGCAGCGGCGTGGTCTCGGGCCCGGCGCCGTTGGTGCCGTTGTGGCCGTGCGCGCCGTTGCCGTTGGCGAACGCGGGAAGCAGCCGGCGCAGCCCCGTGCGCACCGGCTGCCCGTCCAGAGCGATGCGGGGGATGACGACCAGCGCGGGAACCTGCAGCAGCCCCTCCAGCTCGTCGTGCCGGCGCACGGAGGTGTTCATGGACTCGCGGAGGAGGGCGGCGCCGCTTCCCAGCATGAGCCCCAGGGCCAGTCCCAGCAGCATCTTGAGGGGGCCGCCGGCGTTCTGCGGACCCGTGGGGAGCGACGCCGCGTCCACGATCTCCACCTGCCCCGCCTCCACCGCCTCGGAGATCTGGGCGCGCTGGTACTCGGAGCGCAGCTCCTCGGCGGCCTTCTGCAGCGAGCCCACCTCCTGCGCCAGCCGCACCTCCTGCGCCTCGGTGCCGGGAAGGGTCTGGATCTGTCCGGCCGAGCGGGCCGCGGACTCGCCGAGCGACTGCAGCTGCGCGTCGAGCGCCCCCACCTGGCTGGCGACGGCGTTCACGATGCGCTGCTCTCCGGCCGCGATGAGCGTATTGAGCCGCACCAGGTCGGGGTTGCTTTCCGGCGCGCGGAACTCGCCGGAGGCCATGGAGTCGCGCGAGGCCTCGTAGCGGGCCAGCAGCTGGTACTCGTGGCTCACGACGGGGTTGACCGCGATCCCGGGCGCCGACACCAGCGCCCGCAGCCGCTCGGGACGGTCGGCCGGGCGGGCGTTGCGGTACTGCGCCAGCAGCGTCTCGTACGAGCGGCGCTGGGCCAGCAGCTCCTCGCGCCGGGTCTCGAGCTGGAACTTGCCCGCCTGCTGGGCCGTGGCCTGCTCGGCGGAGCTGGTGACGCCCTGCGACTGGCGAAAGCGCACCAGGTCGGCCTGCGCCGCGCGCACGGCCGAGTCGGTGCGGGCCAGCTGCTGCTCGATGAAGATGCGCCGGCGCAGCGACTCCTGCCGCGCCCGCCGGGCGCCCGTCTCCTGGAACGCCGTGAGCACGGCCTGCAGCGACCGCTGCGCCACGGCGGGGTCGGCCGCCGTAAAGCGCACGTCCACGATGTCGGTCTGCACGCGCGGCGCGGCGGAGAGCCCGCGCTGCAGCACCCCCACGGCGGCCGGGCGCGGCAGCACCCGCAGCACCGCTGTCTCCACCCCCGGGTCGCGGGTGAGCGTGAACCGCACCCCGCCCACCTGCACCGGCACCC
>DASQBH010001464.1:0-5720 GCA_035635315.1 Longimicrobium sp. | reverse complement strand
CCGCCCCCGGCGTCCAGTCAGCCGCCCGCGGCAGCACAGCCTCCCGCGGCCGGCCAGCCTCCTGCCAGCGGAGGACAGGTGAGGATCGAAGTGGTGCAGGGCGACGCCAGCTCCGCCGGCGGCAGCGAGCAGCACGCGCGCGCCGAAGGGGGAGGCGGCACCGTCGTCATCCGCGGCGTGGCGACCACGCCCACGCCCTGCCACAAGCTGGCGGGGACGGTGGAGCACAGCGGCGGGCGGGTGACCGTGCGCATCAGCGCCACCGCGGACCCGGAGACGATGTGCATCGCCTCCATCGGCCAGATCCCCTACACGGCCACGGTGCGCGGGCTGCCGGCGGGGGCGCACGACCTGCGCGTGGAGCACACCTATCCCGGCACCGGGTGGGATACGGCGTCGGTGCTGGAGACACGCGTGACCGTGCGCTGACCCACATCCACCTCCCGCACCGGCAGCCCATGTTCGCACCGCGCCGCGCCCTGCTCCTGCTGCTCGCCACCCTCCCCGCGGCCCCGGCCGCCGCGCAGGGGCCCATCGCCCCGCCGCCGGGGAGCCCGGACGCGTTCACCGTTCCCGCCACGTCCGCGCCGGCGCCCATCTCCCGCGAGGAGTTCGCGCGGCGGCGGCAGGCGCTGGTGGCGCGGATGGGCGACGGCGTGCTGGTGGTGATGGGGTCGCCGGAGCCCGACGCGGACTACATGGCGTTCGCGCAGAACGCACCCTTCCGCTACCTGACCGGCGTCATCGAGCCCAACGCCGTGCTGGTGATCGCCAAACGGGGCGCGCGCGTGGACGAGCACCTGTTCGTGATGCCCCGCGAGCCGTCGGAAGAGGTGTGGCAGGGGGCGCGGCTGGGCACGGAGGGCGCCCGACGCCTCACCGGCATCACCTCCCACACCACGGAGGAGATGGAGCGGGCGCTGCGCGAGATCCTGGCCGGGGTGCGGACGCTGTACACGGTGGCCCCGCTCAGCACGGACGGCAGCAGCAACCCCTTTCAGCGCCCGGACCAGCAGTTCGTGCAGCGGCTGCAGCGGGAGCACGGGATCCAGCGGGTGCAGGACCTGAGCAACGAGCTGTTCGCCATCCGCGAGACCAAGTCGCCCGCGGAGCTGGACATGCTGCGCCGGTCGATCCTGATCACCACCCTGGCGCACCGCGAGGCCATGCGCGCGGTGGAGCCGGGGATGAACGAGTTCGAGGTGCACGCGCTGATCGAGGCCACCTTCCGCCGCTACGGCGCCGAGCGGCCGGGGTTCGGCTCCATCGTGGGGTCCGGGCCCAACTCCACCACGCTGCACTACCGCGCCGCCGACCGCTACATGCAGGACGGCGAGATGCTGGTGATGGACATCGGCTCGTCGTTCAACGGCTACGCGGCCGACGTCACCCGCACGGTGCCGGTGAACGGGCGCTTCAGCCCCGAGCAGCGCGCCATCTACGAGATCGTCCTGGCCGCGCAGAAGGCGGCGGAGGAGCAGGCGCGGGTGGGCTCCAGCATGGCGCGGCTGAACCAGGCGGCCACCCGCACCATCGCCCAGGGGCTGGCGCGGCTGGGGCTCATCGAGTCGCCGCAGGCCACGTACGACTGCGAGCGCGGCGGCCAGTGCCCGCAGGTGGCGATGTTCTACATGCACGGGCTGGGGCACGGGATCGGCCTGGACGTGCACGACCCCGACGCCACCACGTTCGCCAACGGCAGCGCGTTCACCATCGAGCCCGGCATCTACGTCCGCGCGGACGCGCTGGACTACCTTCCCGATACGCCCCGCAACCGGCAGCTGATCGCCCGGCTGCGGCCGCTGATCGAGCGCTACCGCAACATCGGCGTGCGCATCGAGGACGACTACTTCGTCACCGGCGGGCGGGTGGAGCGGGTGACGGCCGGCGCGCCCCGCGAGATCGACGAGATCGAGGCGCTGATGGCCATGGAGAGCTCCTGGAACCGCGAGCGCCGCCCGGAGATGGTGGAGTGGTACCGCGGCGTCACCCCCCGCTAGGCGCGCCCGCGGCATGACGGAGCAGCCGCCCGCCGCGCCCGACCCGCGCCCCGCGCACCCCCGGCACGGGGTGGCGGGGTGGCTGGTGCTGGCGTGGCTGGTGGCGACGGCCGGCCGCTTTGCCTGGACGGCGTGGAGCCGCTTTGGCGAGGCGGCCGTTCCGTGGTGGAGCAAGATCGCGACGGCCGCCGTCGCGCTGCTGGCCCTGGCGGCCGTTGTGCCGCTGCTGCGCTTTCGCCGCTCCGGGTGGGAGATGGCGGTGTGGGTGCTGGTGACGGCGGTGGTGATGGACCTGGCGCTCATCGTCCTGGGCACCCGGCAGTGGATTCCCGTCGCCGCCGCGGCGGGTGCCTCCGCATTCTGCCTGGGCTACCTGTGGCGCGCACGGTCGGCGTTCACCGGCCACGACGACCAGTGGGAAGCGGCGGTGGATGCGGATCGTCCCGCCGCCTCTGCTTCCGTAGAAACGGGGCCCGCCGCCGCCGTCCAGCCTGCCGTCGACCGGGTGGCGGATGCGCTGGGCGCCATCCACCGGCGCATCGTGGACGCGGGGAGCGCCTGCGCCGTCTCGCGCGAGGCGCTGCTGGAGGACGCCGTGCGCCGCGGCCTGCAGCCCGACGCCCTGCGGCGCGAGGGGCTGGCCCTCTACCGCACCTTCCTGGACCACTTCCTTGCCGACGGCCCGCTGACGGCGGAGGAAGACCGCGAGCTGTTCTGCCTGGAAAGCAAGCTGGGGCTGGACGCCATCGCCGCCGCGCGGCTGCGCGCGGAGCGCGAGGCGGCCGCGCGCGCGACCACCCGTCCCGCGGTGGCCGCGGACGAGGCGCCGCATCCCGCGCACGCCGCGGACGATCCCTTCCACGAGGAGCCGGTGGAGCTGGACGCGGACCCGACGCTCTCCACGACGTACACCCCCGGGCTCGCCAGCCTGGACGCCGCGTCCCCGCTGGCGGACTACGAGCAGCACGAGCTGAACGCGCTCACCGGGTGGGCGGGGGTGGACCTGCCGTGGGACCGCGAGCCGCGCCCGGCGCTGGAGACACTGCGCGCGTTCCACCGCATCAGCACCGAGCCGCTGGAGGAGGTGGCGCCCGGCATGCCGCTGAGCGAGGGCGAGCGGTGCCATGCGGTGCGGACGGTGGACCTGTACCGCATGACGCCGGGCGCGCAGCCGGACCCCGCCGCCGCCGCGGGGGGCGGGGTTGACGCCGCCGCGTTCGTGGACGGCAGCCTGGAAAAGGACTGCGACCTGTCGCGCTACCAGCGGGCCGGCACCTGCCGGTTCCTGGTGACGGACCGGCGGCTGCTGCTGGTCGCCCCCTCCGGACAGCAGAGCCCGCTTCCGCTGGACCGCATCCGCACCGTGCAGCCGCACCGCAACGGGCTGGAGGTCTTTCCCACCCGCGGCAACCCCGTCTTTCTCGCCTTTGGCGACGGCGTGGCCGACGCGGCCATGCGCATCGCCCGGCTGCTGCGGGACGCCCACGGCGCGCGGCCGGCGTGACGCAGACCCATCCCCATCCACCGATCCACTAGATCCCGTGACCCCGTTCCGCTACTTCGGCGGCATCGACTTTTCGGGGGCCAAGGAGCCCCTGTCCAACCTGTGGAGCGCCGTCGGCGAAGAGCGCGACGGGCGGCTGTGCATCGTCTCGCTCTGCCCGCACCCCTACCGCGAGGACCTGGCGTCGTTCGTGGCCGAGGGGTGGCGCAAGCACGCGAACCCGGAGCCCGGCGCCCGCATCCTGTGGGGCGCCGACTTTCCGTTCGGCCTGCCGGCGGATGCGGTGGGGACGCTGCAGGGGCTGCGGGAGCGGTCGTGGCGCGGCCTGGCGTCGTGGGTGGCGGACCGCCCGCCCGACGAGATCAAGGACGCGCTCCCCGGCTTCGGCAAGGCGCTGCGGAGGACGGACACGGGCGGTGCGCTGGCGCCGCTGGATCTGCGCCTCTACCGGCAGACGTTCGAAGGAATCCGCTTTCTGTGGGAGTTGCGGGACAAGGCCGAGGTTTCCATCGTCCCCGGCATGGCGCGGCAGGACGCGGAGACGGTGCTGATCGAGGTGTATCCGTCCGGCGCCGTAAAGGATCTGGGGATGAAGGGCTCACGCGTTCCCTCGCGCCCGGGCGAGGTGCGGGCGCGTCCGGCGGCGTTCCGCCCGTTCCTCACCTTCGACCACGCGTGCATGGAGGTGACGGCCTGCACGCTGGAGGACGCGCGCGACGCCTGCATCGCCTGCCTGGTCGCCTACCTCTGCCGCGACGACCTGGATCAGCCGTACCGCCTGAACCGCGTCCCGCGCGACCTGGTGGAGCTGGAGGGCTGGATCTACCGCGCTCCGGCGGCGCTGGGCGGGTGACGCGCGGGGGCGCCACGGGCTAAAGCCCGCGGCTACGACGGCCATAAGCCCGGTCTCGGCTCGTTACACTCGCCGAACCGGGCTTCACCTGCTCGCGCCCGACGTGCTCCGGCGCGGCCGCAGGATCTGTTGTACTCACGCCGCCCGCCGCACCCGCGAAGGCCCCGGCCCACCCGAGCGGTTGAAGCCCCGCCGGGCGAGCTCCGCGAGCCCAGGGCGGGGCTTATGGCATTTCTAGCCGCGGGCTTTAGCCCGTGGCGCTCGGGGGCACCTCCACCCGCGCCTCGCGCCGCCTCCGCCGCGCCCGCGCGATCATCGGCCCGTAGACGGCGGCGTTGATGATCACCACGCCGGCGCCGATGCCGAACTGCAGGCCGCGGGTAAGGCCGCGGGGATAGAGCACCGACACCACGTAGTGCTCGATGAACCCGCCCTCGTACCCCGCCTGCCCGCCGCGCCGCCGCAGATCGTTCTCCAGCGGCGTGAGCGGGCAGATCCACCCGGCGAACATGATGAGCGCGCCCCATACGGCGCACGGCACGTGCACCCACGCCAGCCACCGCCGGCGCAGCACCAGCAGCCCGCCGATGCCCGCGAAGACGGCAAAGGCCAGGTGGATGACGAGCACCACGTCGGCGAGGGTGCGGTAGATCAACGGCGGCTCCGCGGTGAATCCATCGTTACGGCGAGCGGCGGATCATCTCCCATCGCGGCCGGCGAGGACGTGGCCGATCATGATGCGGTGCCCGTCCGGCGTGCGGACGCCGAACTCCCGCAGCCCCCACGGCTTGTCTGCGATGGGATGATGCGGCTGCACGCCCGCCGCCTGCACCTGCGCCAGGAACGCATCCGCATCATCCACGCGCAGGTAGGCGAAGTAGCTGTGGTCGCCCAGGTCGGCCGGAGGGATGGCGTCCGGGCACTCACCCAGCATGATCCAGCAGTTGTCGCGCCCCACAAAGATCCACCCCGGCGGCTCCATCACGATCTCGAAGCCCAGCGCCCGCACGAAGAAGTCCGCCGTCACGCGGACGTCGGGAACGGCGAGCACGTAGTGGTTCTGCTGGATCGTGGCCATCCGCCGCCTCCGCGTCCCGCGTTCATCTCGACGGCGACGATCGTCGGCCGCGATTGCGTGCATCCAAGGTACAAAACCGGCGCGCCGGGACGGAGGCATCCCGTCCCGGCGCGCCGTCCATCATCCACCCGGGCCGGTCAGGTCTTGACGGGCTCCGCGGCGGCGGCCGGGGCGGTGGTCCGCAGCTCGCGGCGGATGATCTTGCCGATGGGGCTCTTGGGCAGATCGTCGCGGAACTCCACCTGCCGCGGCACCTTGTACCCCGCCAGCGACTCGCGGCAGTGC
>DASQBH010001463.1:0-2983 GCA_035635315.1 Longimicrobium sp. | reverse complement strand
AGTTCCGCGAACCCGGCGGCGCCGTAGAAGCCGGTCAGGTGGGTGTACGGAACGCAGAAGCACTCCTCGTCGCCCAGGTCCGCGACCAGCGCGTTCAGCAGCCGCCGGCCCACGCCGCGGCCCCGCCACTCCGGCGCCACCTGCATCCCCCGCAGCATGGTGACCTCGTGCTCGTGCGTGCGCCGCACCACGCCCGCGAGCTCGCCGCCCGCCTCGGCCAGGTACACCACGTCCTCCGGCTGAACGCCGCCGCCGTAGCCCCACGCCTCGTACGTCTCGCGAACGCGCGCGTATTCTTCCGGCCGCGCGACGCGGATGGTGATGTCCGTCATCAGGATCTCAGCTGCAGCAGGTCCCAGCGGTTGCCGTACAGGTCCAGGAACACGGCCACCGTTCCATACGCTTCTTCCCGCGGCTCTTCCGTGAAGCGCACGCCGCGCGACCGCATCTCGTCGTAGTCGCGATGAAAGTCGTCCGTGCGCAGAAAGAGAAATACGCGCCCCCCGGCCTGGCAACCCACCTGTGCAAGCTGCTCGGGCGTGGCCGCGCGCGCTAGCAGCAGCGCCGTCTCCGTCGCGCCCGGCGGGGCGACGAGCACCCAGCGCTTCCCCTCCTCGCGAGGCGTGTCCTCCACCAGCCGGAACCGCAGCGTCCGCGTGAAAAAGGCGATCGCCTCGTCGTAGTCGCGCACCAGCAGCGCCACGTGCGCCAGCGTCTGCGTCACCGTCACGGCAGCGGATGGCCGGCGGCGTCCGACGCCTGCAGCGGCGCGGCGGCGCAGGGCGAGGCCGGGTACTCGCCGCGCAGCAGCGACCACACCATGGTGTCGCGCATGGTGCCGTCGACGCCGCGCACGTTGGCGCGCAGGGTGGCATCGTGCGTGTAGCCCAGCTTGCGCGGCACCGAGGCGCTTCGCTCGTTGGCCGGGTCGCAGCGAATCTCCATCCGGTCCAGCGCGTGGATCTCGAAGCCCACGCGCGTCAGCGCCGCCGCCGCCTCCGTGGCGTATCCCCGGCCGACGTGCCGCGCGCTGATCCAGTAGCCGATCTCCAGCGCCCCCTCGCCCACCCGCGGGTGCATTCCCGTGCCGCCCACCACCTCGCGCTCGTCCGCGCTGAAGATGGCGTAGATGTAGTCCTGGTCGGTGTCGAACCGGGCCCGAAAGCCGCGCAGCCGCTGCACCTTGGCCTCCAGCTCCTCGGGTTCGGCGTGCGCCCACGGCATCCACGGCCGCAGGTGCTCCACGCTGGCGGTGACGGCGTCGGCCAGCAGCGGCGCGTCGGATGGGTTCCAGCAGCGAAGCACCAGGCGAGGCGTCTGGATGCGGTACGCGGGAGCGGGCACGGTAGATTCGGGTGCGAGAGTCAGATCAGATGGGCGAACGCGGACGGATACGAACCAGCGGCAGAGAAAGTTACGCGCGGCGTCAACGGTGCGATGATGAAAGGTAAACTGGCCGCCGGCATCGCGCTGGCCCTCCAGCAGGCTGCACATCCAGTTCTTCGTCGACTCATGATCTCGCGCCCGAGCGTCTGCGCTCCACCCAGCGGATCTGCCACCCAAGCAGCGATATGAGCGTCAGCGCCTGGTAAGGCGATGCTCGCCACCGCGAATCGTCGTCATCACCAGCCCAACCCCTTGCATTCTCTCGCGCCAAGACGGCCGGCGAGAGAGGAGCCCATACGGAATGTCGATCATGTAGTCATTGGCCCAGAGATCGATGGCTGCAACAGAGATGAGAGCCTCATGCTCGCGTCCTATCATCCGGACAGGTCGTCCTGATCGCGTGAGGGATTTGCGGCGCCCCGGAGATAGCAGCCCTGGCAGATGAGCCGAAGCCGAATGCCCCTCGAGTTCGGACACAGATGGAGGTCGGCACGAGATAGACAGAGCTCCATTCGTAGCCTCGGCCGTACACACAACAGGTTTGGGAAACGCAGCTAGCGCGGTCAGAACCTCGCGTTTCGGGAGTTCCTGGCCGTTCAACAAAATCTCCGGTGCCAATACTTCCTCAGGCGAAGCCGCGGAGCGGAGGATGAGCAGGGTGATGTTCGCCGCGCCGAGTTGAGGGTCGGTGCTTTCGTCCGAACGATTCATATGAATTCCCGTTGTGGTTCCTCGCGACCTGGTACAGCCCGCAGCGCCTTGCAGAAAAGCCCCAAAGCAGATAACCAGCAACACCCCACATTGGATGCCAGACGTGTGACGCTTCATGGAATGTAACCCTCAAGGTACAGATCGCCCGTGTAGCAGTTCGAGAACCCGGTTGCGCGGAGAGGAAGTGCTGTTCTGTAGGAGCCTTTACGTACGTACACAGTACCGAAATATCGTACCTGCACCACCGGTCCGACTAGCCACCACTTCCTCCTCGCAGATACCGGATTAACGTGCCACTCTAATGTTTCGATGGTTCTCGGACCTACGGGTGTTTCTACAATGGAATGTCCCTGCGTGGTGGCAATGATCGACTGCCGACATTCCACAATAAGTTGTGGCGCATTGATCCAAACGATCAGCAGTTGCTCCTGCGCCGGCTTGTCACCAGAATGGCAATCAGATGTTTTGCATTCGCGGGTCAATCCCCATTTATCGCGAGGATATGGATCTTCCTCCGAGCATCGTCCATGGGCAGCATCCGGCCCGATTCCCCACGCGCAGGTGCCAAACGGGTCCCAGTTACCCACCGGGTCCCCCGCCGCAAACCCGTAGGTATTCAGCCCGCCGGCGATGCCGATGGGGTCCGTCTGGGTGAACTGGCCAGTGGCGGGGTCGTAATAGCGGTTGCGCATGTACATCTGGCCGCCGGGGTCGCGCTGGCCCTCCAGCAGGCTGCCCATCCAGTTCGTCGTCTGCGCCTGCGTCTCACTCCCTCAAGTGGTACGCGGTGGTGCGGATGCCGGGCCACTCTACGGAGACGGTGCTTGCCGCCCCCGACTCCGTCGTCCCGAGGCTGAACAGGCCGCGCCAGTTCATGTGCGGCACC
>DASQBH010001462.1:0-2808 GCA_035635315.1 Longimicrobium sp. | reverse complement strand
GGTGGTCGCCAAGCGCCAGAGCACAATCAGGAGCTTGCGCGCCAGCGCCACAACCATGGTCTTGCGCGTGCCGCCGCGAGCATCCGCCGTGCGCCTCCGGTACCACTCGGCCAACGGACTACCCTTCTGATGCAGGAGATGGCCCCACGCGAGCTGAATCATCCCACGGCGCACCCGGGCATTGCCGGCTTTGGCCAGTCCGCGCTCGCGTCGTTTCCGGCCGCTCTCGTCCGGGGCTCCGGTCAGGCCGGCATACCGCGCCAGCGCTTTGCGATCCCGCAGCGTGCGCGAGAATACCTCCTGCACCAGCATATCCGCGGTCTCCACGCCAACCCCGACGACGCGCGCCAGCAGGTGGACCATCGCGTTGCGGCCCTCTCCCGGTGTTGCCTCCAGCCGCTCCGTGCGGGACGCCTCGATCTCCTTGATCTGCTGTTTCACGAAGCTCAGACGGGCCAGGTCGCGCCGCAGCTCGGCCAGGGTGTGTTGGGGCACGGCCGCCCCCTCCGGCGTGCGCAGGCTCTTCAGGTGCTCCGAGGCGCGAGCCAAGGTCAGCCTAAAGCCACGGATGCCGAGACGTGCGAGATGGGCCTTCACGCGGTTCACGATGCGGGTGCACTCGCCGACAAGGCTCTCACGCTCGCGGCTCGGCCGCCGCGCGTCCTCGTCCTCCAGGGTGGGGATTGCCGCCATGGTGCAGTGTTTCGGCTCACCGCGCAGCCAGCCCAGGAAGGCGCGCTTAAGAAGCTCTGCATCGAGACGATCCGTCTTTGCCCGCCGGTGCTCCCGCGAGACGGGAACACTCGCCGGATGGATGACATGGGCTTCGATCTCGTGTGTGCGCAGCCAGCGCGCCAACCAGAAGCCATCGCGACCCGCCTCATAGGCGAGCGCGATCCGCTTGATGCTACGTCCAGCCTGCATGGCTTCGTTGCGCCAGCGATGCAAAAGCTGCAGGAGCGTATCCGGGTCGGCAGCAAGCTTCTTCAGAGGCTGGCGTTCGAGTCCAGGAACGATGCCGGCGATCAGCCAGCTCGACTGGCCCATCTCAATCACCGCAATCAGTGTTGCATCTTGTTCGAGAGCGACAAGGGACCTGCTCAAATCGTTCGGATGTGGCATGAGGCGCTCCATCGGTTGGTGGCCGCGACGATGGTGCCATTGCCTCGCCGCGCCCCATAGCCTCTAAACCGCTATCGCGGTAGGATATGCCGGCTCTGTCAGTGTCTGGACCGATCATAGAGGTCACGCCGGGACGTGTCCGGCCTGAGAATGAAGAGGTTTCCTCCACCCTCAGGACAGGAGCCTCCCATGACCCACGCGTCCGTCAGCCCTCTTCGCCAACGCCTGATCGACGACATGACGATCCGCCCTTTCGCCCCGCGCACCCGGCAGGCCTACATCCGCGCCATCCGCCGCTTCAGCGCCTTCCTCGGCGCCTCGCCTGACCAGGCCGGCTTCGAGGATGTGCGCCGCTACCAATTGTTCCTGAGCGAGACCGGCGCCAGCCCGCCCACCATCAACCATGCCGTCACAGCCCTGCGCTTCCTCTTCCAGGTCACCCTGCTCCGGCCTGAGGTCATGCAGCAGATCCCGTTCGTGCCCGAGCCGCGCAAGCTGCCGGTGGTCCTCAGCCCCGACGAGGTCGCCCGCCTGCTCGCGGCGGCGCCCAACCTCAAGTCCAAGGCGGCGCTGAGTGTCGCCTACGGGGCGGGTCTGCGCGCCTCTGAGGTCGTCACCCTCAAGGTCAGCGACATCGACTCCACCCGCATGGTCATCCGCGTCGAGCAGGGCAAGGGCCGCAAGGATCGCTATGTCATGCTCTCGCCGCAGTTGCTTGAACTCCTGCGCGCCTGGTGGAAGGCGGCCCGGCCGCAGGGCTGGCTCTTTCCCGGCCAGAACCGGGTCAACCCGCTCACCCCGCGTCAGCTCAACCGCGCCTGCCATGCCGCCGCCCGCCTGGCCGAGATCGACAAGCCCGTCAGCCTGCACACCCTGCGCCACAGCTTCGCCACCCACCTGCTCGAGCAGAACGTCGACATCCGCGTCATCCAGGTGCTGCTCGGGCATACCAAGCTCGACACCACCGCCCGCTACACCCGCGTGGCGACCCAGCTCATCCGCACCGTGATGAGCCCGCTCGATCATCTGCGCCGCGCTGACCCGCCCGCCTGAGGCCCGGCCCATGCCCCACCCGGCGCTTGAGGTGGCGGACATCTTCCGTGCTCATGGGGCGGCCTGGCGCGCCGCCCATGCCGGCCACATCAGCCTCGGCCAGCTCAAGGTGATGAGCGCCATCGAGGCCTGTCGCACGGCCGCGCTCGGCGGGCATGTGGAGCGCTGCGAGCGCTGTGCCCACACGCAGGTCGCCTACAATTCCTGCCGCAACCGCCACTGCCCCAAATGCCAAGGCGCGGCGGCCCGGGACTGGCTCGCGGATCGCGAAGCCGAACTGCTGCCCGTGCCGTACTTCCACGTGGTGTTCACGCTGCCGGCCGCGATCGCCGATCTGGCCTGGTCCAACAAGGCGGTCGTTTATGACCTGCTGTTCAAAATCGCCGCCGAGACCCTGCTCACCCTGGCGGCTGATCCCAAGCATCTGGGCGCGCGCATCGGCTTCACGGCGGTGCTGCACACCCGGGGCTCGGCCCTGACGCACCACCCGCATGTGCACATGATCGTGCCCGGCGGCGGCATCTCGCGCGATGGCAAGCGCTGGGTGGCATGCCGGCCCGGCTTCCTCCTGCCCGTGCGTGTGCTCTCGCGGCTGTTCCGACGGCTGTTCCTGTCCAAGCTCGCCGACGCCCA
>DASQBH010001461.1:0-2508 GCA_035635315.1 Longimicrobium sp. | reverse complement strand
GGGTGGGCAACGGGCAGAAGACGTTCGAGCCGCTGGATTCCACCCGCGCCATCTACATGGGCCCGTGGCAGCCGCCGGCCGCCTTTGAGTGGCGCGACCTGTCGTACGAGGTGCTGAGCGACGACGCGGTGATGGTGGTGGGCCGCTTCGAGTGGACGGATGCGCAGGGCAGGATGCTGCCGATCTCCTATACCGGCCTGCTGCTGCGCCGCGACGGCCAGTGGCGCATCCGCCTGGAGGACGAGTCCGTCTCCCCCCGCGCCGTCCGCGACCAGCTCTGCGCCGCGAACACCCCGCCCAACTGACGGAAAAGCGGCTCACACAGAGGCGCAGAGGTGCGGAGAGGATGGGTTCTCTCCCCGCCTTCGGTCTCTGTTGCTTTCCACTACCGGCCGCTGTTCAGCATAAGCGGCAACCACGTTAGACGTGGGTCAGCTTTCAGCTACAACCTCGTTGAATACGAGAGACTTCCAGTCCCTTTCGATAAGCTCTTGAAAGGTCGCGACGACGCAAGCAAAACCAAAATCGATCACAGGATCTATTTTGTCAGTGAACGCGTGAATGCGTGGATCAAGGCCATCATCTATCAATGGATGAACAATGTCCAAAGAACCGTGTGCGAACTGCGATCGAACTTCATAGAACTTCGTGATCATGCCTTTCACTTTCTGCGATCCTGAATCTGGCGTGCCCAAGAACAGGAGCAAGCGGTCACGAAGAATCTTGCCGACCGTTGCCACAGGAGTGTCGTATAGCGATTCGAGCGCATGTGCTAACCACATCAACTGCGCTGGTTCGGCACTCCCACCCTTGCACGCGTGGAGTAGAGCAAACAGACCACGTTCAACAGATGATGCGGCGACTTGCCGGGTACCGATTTCAAGGGAGTTTAGCCAGTTCCACACGCGTTCGAACTCCAGTTCCCGGATCGGTGGCCAATCGAACAATTTCGACGGGCCCCCGGTCGGCGCGAGATAGTAGCCCGCTAACTCAAGAACTTCCAAGTTTGAGGGCCCCGTAAGCGATCCAAGCGTGATATGGGAGAAATCCGCACAGCCTGGAACGGAAAGATTCAACGTTAGAAAGAGATCGTGTAGATAGAGCTCCACTAATGAATGTGATAGATTAGCGTCACGATGTGGTCCACCGGTAAGGTGAATGTCGATGGATCTGGGATGCACGTCGGTTGTGCCATCCCAATACTTTTGGAGTTGCGCAAGATCAGCCTCGATGTGGACAGGTTCATCGTTGAGGGTAAGTGCCTTGTGCTGTGCGAACTTCGCCGCTCCGCTCCATGCTCGTCTAACAGCTTCATAGTCATCATGACCTATCGCCGGCCCGAGCGATGGCGCAGCGTGTCCCAACAAAACGCGCCAGGTTTGTTGCCAGCCGCCCATGGTGATTCTCTTCTTATCGAGTGTTCTCTTGAAAGTGGCAGCACGAGTAAGACCTTTCCTACAGTGCATTTGGCTGCTCATGCCGCTTCTGTCAATCGCGGTTCAGAAGGCCGCCTTCGGCAGGCCTGTCGTGGGTTCCACGAAAAACGAAATCATTGCGTCCGGTCCGGTCGATCTTTGCCCTAGCGTACCGCTCGCGCCGACGTGGTACCGGGAGAGCCGCCGAGACCGCCAGGCTTGGGATCGCGTTACTTCAGCCGCCGAAGAGCCGCGCCACCCAGCGCACCAGCGGATGCTGCGTACGTGGGGGATCGTGCCAGGCGATCAGCCGCTCCGACGGGTGGCGGATGAACTCCCTCCTGAGGGGGACCCGGAAGCCGTCGCCCGTCCGCGGGTGCCGCATGTCGGCGATGGAGGCGTCGGGCGGCAGGAATTCGGCGAAGGCGCGCAGCACCTCGTCGGGCGACTCCAGCGCCACCGCGCGCCGCACCCCCGCCTCTTCCCCGCCCCAGATCGCAATCGACGCCTGCTCGTGGACGAAGTCCAGCGGTCCCTTGTGGGGCGGCTCCGTCATCTGGACCAAGCCCTCGAGAAACCCGGCCACGTCCGCGCACTGGTAGACGATGACGGAGGGATCGTGGCAGACAAAGAAAACGGGCCCGAACACCTCCGAGCCCGGCCGCAGGTCGACGACCCAGTAGTTGCCGTACCCGTCGTGCGCGATGGGCAGGGCGTGCGGAAAGATCTCGTCGGCCACGGCGCCGGCCATGATCAAGCCGCTGAAATCCACCCAGTCCAGCGGCGACACGGCGATCCCGCGCGCCACGCGCAGCACCTCGCGCGCGTCCGGCGGAACCGGCACGCCCCACCTGGCCGCGAGCGCGTCGATCTCCGGATCCGTCAGGGGCGGCTGAAGCTCCACGAGCTCGGCGCCGCCGTCCTCGTCTACCCAATCCAGGCCGTCCAGCGACCGGAGCAGCTCGGCGGCACGTGTCATCAGGGCCTGATCGCGGAGGGAACGCGGGCGCGCCCCGGGAAGCGCGCCCGCCACGTCAGCGGTCGCGGTCCAGCATGCCGCCTTCGTGCACGGCGTGGTCGCGTGCGGATTCCT
>DASQBH010001460.1:0-6468 GCA_035635315.1 Longimicrobium sp. | reverse complement strand
GGGCGCGTGGGCAGAGGCGTCGCGCCTGGCGGCTGCCCGCCGCGACGCGGACTTCTTCCGCTCCCGCGCCAGCCGCCGCGCGCTGGAGCGCGCCGCCGCCGACCCGGCCCTCCCCGCGGCCGCGCGCGCGGCGGTGGAGCGGATCCGCGCCTCCGTCGCTGCGTCGCCCGCACTCGACTGGGTGCTGCTGGAGCGCGAGGCGACTCGAATCCTGGCGAGCGCGGGAAGCTGATCGGCGACCACCCCGGCTCGCCCGCACCGGGTAGTCCAGACAAGGATACCGGATCCGCAAAAGAACACTGATACGAACCCGGCAAACGGTGTCATTCTGAGGAAGGCGCCCCCCGGTCCTCTCCAGGCGCACCAATGCCTGTGCGCCGACCGAAGAATCTGCCGGATGGGCGCACCGTCCTGTCGGCTACGCTGGGTTTGGCGCGAGGAGCCCCGCCCGTTTCCGAGAGAGATTCTTCGGTCGGCGTCCTGGCCTTGAGCCCGAAAGACGGTTTCGCGCAGCGCCTCCCTCAGAATGACACCGATCGTCGGCACGCGGTGTTTTCCCGGATTCGGTATCAGCCGGAACCCATCACCCCGGCGTTATCGGAGACTGGGCCACCATGCAGGTGTACGGGCCCGCGGCCTCGGTAGCGCCGCAGTACCTGGGAATTGCTTCTGATGCCACGGGCGGCTCGAACACCCGGTAGTACGCGGCGAACGTGGACAAGGAAGCGCCGTTGGCCGGGGGCGATCCTGTCGGCTCGTTGGGGGGAAGGTCGGAGGCGGGCGTACCGTACACCGCGATCACGATGGATCCGTTGATCGGGTACAGGGACGCCTGGACCCCGCCGGTCCCGGAGAAGGAGGCCAGGTTCAGGTCGAGCTGGTCGCCCTCCATCTCGATCGTCCAGTTCATGGCGTTGGTGTACGTCTGGCACCCCTGATCGTAGTTCCAGTCCCCCCCCTCTCCGATATTGCCGCGACTTCCGGAGAACAGGTCGACGCGCGCGGTCAGGAGTTGGAGAGGATCGTCCGAGAACACACCGGGAACGATCGGCCTGCGCGCGACCGCACCGACGGGCGCCACCTCCGGA
Organism: Longimicrobium sp.; assembly: GCA_035635315.1. Lineage (GTDB taxonomy): Bacteria > Gemmatimonadota > Gemmatimonadetes > Longimicrobiales > Longimicrobiaceae > Longimicrobium. The sequence continues at coordinate 5,380 of DASQBH010001460.1, read as the reverse complement.
GGGATCGTGAAGTCGATGGGTTGCTGGGGGTTGCCGAGTGCCAGGGACATCCGCTGCATCGGGAAGATCGCGTCCACGCCATCCGGGCTGGTGGAACCGGGCTGCAGGTACGCCGATTTGAAGCACACGGCCGCTACGAACGGCTCCGTCGTGTCGGATGCCGGAACGACGGGCAGCAGAACGTGCATCGTGGCGTTGGCCGGCTGGGGCACGAACAGGCACTCCCCCACGAACCCGACGGTAAGCGTGAATGGCATGGTTTCCTCCTGGTTGAATTGAAAGGTCTGGATCAAGAACCCACGTAACGGAACGTTCCCCAGGCGGCGGGCGAGCGCAGCGCCGGGTCGGGAGAGCGCAGCAGCTCCAGCTGCGCCTGGCGCAGCGCGCCGGGGCCGTCGCCGCTCCGCCGCCAAGCACGGTGAAAGGCGGTCATCAGCGCCCGGGTGGTGGCGTCGTCCACCTCGCCCGTGCTCCCCACCACGCCGCCGGCACCCGCCGCCAGCAGCGCCCCCGAAAGCCCGGCGAAACCCGCGGAGCGCGTACCGCCGGAATCGACGGTGCGGCACGCGGAGAGCACCACCAGCCGCACGCCGTCCCACCGCAGCCCCCCCAGCTCCGCCGCCGCGATCCCCCCCGGTCCACCGCCCGGCGGGGGCGCCAGCACCAGCACCGACGACCCGGGGCGGGCGTCGTCGAACAGGGAATGCCCCGCGTAGTGCACCACCTGCGCACGGGGCAGCGCCCGCTGGAACGCGGCACGGTCCGCCGCGGCCCCGGCCAGCACCACGGCGCCGGGATAGAGCGCCGCCACCGCGTGCGCCTCCGCCACCGCGCCGTCCAGCCGGCGCAGCCCCGGCCACTCCGCAGGGTCGAAGGCGGGGTCCGCCACCACCAGCGCCCGCGCTCCCGCCGCCGGCCTCGGCGCGCCGCCGCCCGCGTCGCGAAGGGAGGGCGCGAAGCGCAGGGCGTGCGCCTCCACCAGCCAGCGGCCCCGCGCGGTGTCGCGCAGCGCCGCGAAGGGCGCACCCGCCACCTCGCCGTCCGCCACCACCACCACAGTGGACCCGTCCGCCCCCAGTTGCACCTCCACCGGCCGCACCAGGCGGTCGTACAGCGCCGCGAGCGCCCCGCCGGCCGCATCTGCGTTCCCCGCCTCCAGCGCCGACCGCGCGCGCTCCACCATCCTGCGCAGCGCGTCGCGTCCCACCACCGCCCGCGCCATCCGCACACCGCGCGCGGACACCGTCCAGGTGAGCAGGGTGTCGCCGATCAGCGCGTACTCCACCGCCACGGGGCCGGCGCCGTACGGAAGCGTCCCTCCCGCGCGCGCCGTGGAGGCCAGTGACGCACGCCCCCGCTCCAGCGCCTCCAGCGCGGCGGCCGCGTGCCCCTGTCGCACCTGGAGCATCACCATCCGGTCGAACACCGCCCGGGCATCGTCCAAGAGCGCCGCGCGCGCGGCCGCGCCCGAAACGCCTTCTCCGAGCTCCGTGACCCGGGACATGGCCCGCTCCAGGTCCGCGGCGGCACCCGCCTCGTCGCCCAGGGCGAGCCGCGCGTCGGCGCGCGCCACCAGTGCGGGGAGAAGGTGCACCACCGTGGCGTTGGGCGCGAAGAACGCCACCGCCGAGTCCAGCGCCGCCGCCGACCGCGCGGGGTCGCTCCGCGCGGACGCGGCGGCACGTCCCGCGCGGAGCCGCGCGCGGAACACGGCGGCGGGCCCGGGGGGCATCTCGTCCACGCCGCGGGCGCCCGCGTCCAGGTCGGCGGCGGCGCCCGCGGCGTCGCCCGCCCGCGCCCGCGTGGCGGCCCGCGCCAGGTACGCTTCGGCCAGGTACAGCGGCCGCCCCGTGCGCGCCGCCGCCGCGACCCCGGCGTCCCGCAACCGCAGGGACGTGCGGGGCAAGCCCTCCGCGGCCGCCGCGGCCGCCAGCACCCACAGGAGGTTGTGGAGCCAGAGCGATCCACGGTACGGGCGCAGCGTCCACGCGGCGCTGTACAGCGCGTCGTACCCGCCGTCGGCGTCGCCCAGCAGAAAGCGGGTTTCACCCTCCAGGAACCAGACCGCGCCCACGTGCTCCCCCTCGCCTGCGCGCCGGAGCAGCGGCTCGGCGGCGAGGTACGCCTCCAGCGCCCCCTCGTACCGCCCCGCGCGAAGGAGCGTGGTGCCCACCGACCAGCGGGCGCGCCCCGCCAGCGCCGGCGTGCGCAGCGTGTCGGCGGCCGCGGCCACGGCGCGCAGGTCGGCCTCCCCCTGCGCCCGCCGCCCCGCGTAGACGCGCGTGGCGCCCCGAAAGAGCGTCGCCCACGCCCGCAGCGGCGGCGACGCGGCGGGGTCCGCCGCCACCTGCTCGAACCCCGGCCCCGCGCCCGCGTAGTCGCCCGCCTCGTAGCGCGCCCGCGCGCCGGCGTACGCGGCATGGGCGCGGGCCAGGGCATCCAGGCGTCCCTCCCGTCGGGCGCGTGCCTCCCGCACGGCGTCCGCGAGGGATGCGTCGCGACCCCGGCGCTCCAGCGCGTTCCCCAGCGCCTCCGCCAGTGCCAGCACCGCTGCAGCGCCGGAATCGCCCTCCGCCCCGTGCAGCCGTCCCCACTCGCCCAGCAGCCGGTCCATCCCCAGCAGCAGCGCCCGCTGCGGGTCCGCCGCCGCGAACGCGTCCGCCTCCGCCGGGTGCGTGGGGACCGGTGGAGGCGGAGGAATCTTCGCCGCCTCTCGTGCCCGGCGCCGCGCCTCCGCTCCCCACCCTCCGGCCGAAGCCCTGCGCGCGCACTCGTCCCAGGCGCGCGCCGCCTCGTCCGCCAGTCCCAGCCGGTCCAGCGCCAGCGCGCGGTTGAAGAGCGCGGAAGCCAGGCCGGGCTGACGCTCCAGCGCTTCCGCCGCGGCCTCGTACGCAAGCAGCAGGTCGCGCGGCGAGCTGGTGCGCTCCGCGCGCAGCAGCCGCGCGGCGGAAACGTCGGCCAGCACCGGCGCGGGGTCGTCCGACAGCCGCGCCGCGGCCTCCAGCAGTGAGAGAGCACGATCCGGAGAATTTCCCCCCTCCCGTCCCCACAGCAGGTCCATCACCCCCGCCGCGTGCAGCGCGCGCGGGTCCACCCCCTGCGCCGCGGCGATGGACGCGCGCTCCGCCGCCGCCAGCACGGTGCGCGAAGGCTCGCGGGGCGGGGCGCACTGCGACGGCGCGCCCGCGGCGGTGTCGCCGCAGGGGCGGTATGCGGTGGCGATGGAAAGCCGCGCCGCGAAGGGGCGCGCGATGTCGGCGGCGGAGAGCACGTCCAGCGCGTCACTCACCCCGCGCTTTGCGGGACCGTGCGCGAGCGCCGCCGCCGCCAACACGGGCAGGAGCGTGATGATGCGCGGGGTGCGCGCGCGTGGACGGTCGGTCTGAGGAGAGATGCGGGAACGTGAAGAGGGAAATGAAGGATGGAACCGATGAACGTGAGATGAAATCAGAAGGTTGTGCCGATCCGGTTCCTCCGCAAGGAAATCGTGCGCAGAAATCCGGTCCCGATGCGCGGCCCTCCGCCACCCGCACTCCGGACGCCACCCCACCACGTGCGCCGGGCGCCGCCCACGCGAGCGGTTGAAGCCCCGTTTTGCGACGAACGAGCAAAGACGGGGCTTATGGACGTTCTCGCCCCGGGTTTCAACCCGGGGTGGGACCAACGCGGGAATCCCGACCCGGCACGTCCACCCTCCCCAAAACGACCGATCCCGCGGCCTCCATCCGGAAGCCGCGGGATCGTCGTCATTCCCTCCGTCGAGCGGATCGGCCGGGGCCGATCCGCATCCCCGGGCGTCAGGCCTCGACGACCTTGCCGCGGGCGCCGACGTTGACCAGGCCGGTGGGGATCGCCGCCAGCGACACCGGCGACGGCAGCACCGGGAAGGTGCGCAGGAACCAGGTGTAGCACGCCACGAACAGCCCCAGGAACCCCAGCGCGATCCCGATCTCCGCCAGCCCCAGCGGCAGCGCCGTAAGGTTGTCGAAGATGTTGGGGGTCACCAGGAGGAACCGCTCCAGCCAGTGGCCGATGAGCACCAGCACCGCAAAGCCGGCCAGGATCTCTGGCATCTTCTTGATGCTGCGCGGCAGCAGGCCGAAGAAGGGGACCACGAAGATCATCATCACCGCGGCGATCACCACCGGGCCGAACGGCGCGTTGAACTTGCGGATGAAGTACTCCTGCTCGTGCGGCAGCAGGCCGTACCAGATCACCACGTACTGCGACCAGTTGATGTACATCCAGAACACGGCAAAGGCGAACAGCAGCTTGCCGATGTCGTGGAACTGGCGGTCCGTGATCCACTCCTGCAGCCGCAGCGAGCGGCGATGGATGACCACCATTACGATGGTCATGGCCAGCGCGCTGTGGAACGCGCTGATGAAGAACGCCACCGGGAACATGGTGCTGAAGAAGTGCGGCAGCGTGGTCATGCCGATGTCGATGGCGATGAGCCCCCACAGAAAGGCGAACGCCAGCGCCGTGAACACGCCGATCTTCTGGTTGCGGCGGTACGAATCCGCCGCCACCGCGTTGATGTCGCCCGTGATGCCGCGCCCCAGCCAGCTGTACGGCCACCCGCGCCGCCCCGCCCGCTCCAGCCCGTGCACGTCGGGCCGCAGCTGGTGGTAGGCAAAGAGCGTCGCCAGGCCAAAGAGCACCAGCAGCGCAATCAGGTCGCGGCCGAACAGGAAGGGAAAGTTGAGCCACCCCGCCTTGGCCTCGAGAATGGCGTCGCCGGCCATGGGGTTCACCACGTGCCCGTCGCTCTCGTGCGCCAGCCAGTGGTGAAAGTAGGTGTGGCGCCCCCCGTACAGCATGATGGGGAACAGCACCAGCGACACCGGCAGGAACGCCACGCCCCCCAGCGGAAAGCGCTTGATGGACCAGGCCCAGCGGGCGTTGGTCAGGTGCAGCGCCACGGCGAAGATCACCATTCCGATCGCCACCGACGACCAGAACATCCAGTTGAAGTGGAACGCGTTCCACGCCCGCTCGCGCGGCACCAGGAAGAAGGTGACCGCGCCCAGCAGCGCCAGCACCAGCCCGCCGATGGTCGCCACGGCCGAGGGTGCGGCAAAGCGCAACGGCAGGTCGCGCGGCGGATACGTATCGTGAGACATCTTTCCGTTTCGGTCAGGGCACGGTGCTGCCGGGAGCGCCGACGGCCGCTCCGGGCTGGGTCGCGCCGGGCTGCGGCGCCGCGGCGGGGGCCGTGACGGTGTCCGCCGGCGCCGGCGCGGGCGTCACGGCCGCGGCGGGGACCGCCTGCGCCGCGCCGCCCTGCAGTTGCCGCACGTAGTGCACGATGGCCCAGCGGTCCAGGTGCGTGATGCGGGTGCCGTACGGCGGCATCAGGTTGCGGCCCACGTCGATC
>DASQBH010001459.1:0-2107 GCA_035635315.1 Longimicrobium sp. | reverse complement strand
CCCGGTGAACTTCTCCTCCGCGCTGCTGGAGCGGCTGCAGGCGCTGGGGCGGAGCGAGGGGGCGACGCTGTACATGACGCTGCTGTCTGCCTTCCAGGTGCTGCTCTCGAAGCACGGCGGGGGTGAGGACATCGTCGTGGGCAGCCCGATCGCGGGGCGCGCGCGCAGCGAGGTGGAGGCGCTGATCGGCTTCTTCGTCAACACGCTGGTGCTGCGGACCGATCTCTCCGGCGACCCGAGCTTCCGCGAGGTGCTGCGGCGGGTGCGCGACGTGACCCTGGGCGCGTACGAGCACCAGGACCTGCCGTTCGAAAAGCTGGTGGCCGAGCTGCAGCCGGAGCGCAGCCTGAGCCACGCGCCGCTCTTCCAGGTGATGTTCGCGCTGCAGAACACCGAGGGCCGGGGAGGCGCTCTGCCGGGGCTGGAGGTGAGCGGAGTCGGAGCGGAGCTCACGAGCGCCAAGTTCGATCTTTCCCTGGAGCTCGCGGCGACCCCTCGGGGCCTGCGCGGCGGACTGGACTACAGCACCGACCTCTTCGAGCGCGGCACGGTCGAGCGGATGCTCGGCCACCTGGAGCGGCTGCTGGAGCAGGTCGCCGCGGACGCGGACGTGCGGCTTTCGCAGCTGGACCTGGTCGATGCGGGGGAGCGCGCCCGCCTGCTCGCGCTGGGCGAAGGCGCCGCGCCCGAGCTCCCCCGCGCCACGGTGGATACGCTCTTCGCGCAGGCCGCCGCCGCCCGGCCGCAGGCCGTGGCGCTGGCGTGGGACGGCGGGCGGATGACGTACGCGGAGCTGGACGTACGCGCCAACCGCCTTGCCCACCACCTGCGCCGCGCGGGCGTGGCCGCGGGGACGCGCGTGGGCGTGTGCCTGGAGCGCGGACCGGAGATGGTCGTCGCCACGCTGGCCGCGCTCAAGGCGGGCGGCGCGTACGTGCCGCTGGACCCGGCGTACCCGGCCGAGCGGCTGGCCTTCATGCTGGCCGACACCGCCGTCCCCGTGCTGGTGACGGAGTCGCCCCTGGCGGACCGCCTGCCGTTCCCCGCCGCGCGCATCGTCCGGGTGGACGCGGACGCGGCGGCGATCGCGGCGGAGCCGGCGGATGCGCCGGCGGCGGGGACGGACCCGGAGGCGGCGGCGTACGTGATGTACACCTCCGGCTCCACGGGCCGGCCCAAGGGGGTCGAGGTGCCGCACCGGGCCATCGTGCGCCTGGTGCGCGGGCAGGACTACCTCTCCATCGACCCCGCCGACGTCTTTCTGCAGCTCGCGCCCACCTCGTTCGACGTAGCCACGCTGGAGCTGTGGGGGTCGCTGCTGAACGGCGCGCGCCTGGCCATCCACCCCGCCGGGCAGCCCTCCGTGGAGAGCATCGGACGGGCGCTGGCGGAGCACGGCGTCACCATCCTCTGGCTGACGGCGGGCCTCTTTCACCTGGTGGTGGAGGAGCGGATCGGGATCCTGCGCGGCGTGCGCCAGCTCCTCGCCGGCGGCGACGTGCTCTCCGTCCCCCACGTGCGCCGCGTGCTGGAGGAGCTGCCGGAGACCGTGTTCATCAACGGATACGGCCCCACGGAGAACACCACCTTCACCAGCTGCCACCGGGTGGCGGCACTGCCGGAGGGCGCGCCGGGCGTCCCCATCGGCCGGCCGATCGCGAACACGTACGTGCGCGTGCTGGACGCGGGGATGCAGCCGGCGCCGGTCGGCGTGCCCGGCGAGCTGTACACGGGAGGCGCGGGGCTGGCGCTGGGCTACCTGAACCGGCCGGAGCTGACGGCGGAGAAGTTCGTGGCCGACCCGTATCTCCCGGGTGCGCGGCTCTACCGCACCGGCGACCGGGTGCGCTGGCGGGAAGTGCGAGAGTGCGAAAGTGCGGAAGTGCGAAAGTGGAACGGCGATGAGGCATGCGAGGCTTCGGATGGTTCTACTCTCGCACTCTCGCACTCTCGCACTTTCGCACTCGAGTTCCTGGGCCGCGTGGACACGCAGGTCAAGATCCGCGGCTTCCGCGTGGAGCCGGGGGAGATCGAGGCCGTGCTGCGCGCCTGGCCCGGCGTGCGCGAGGCCGCCGTCGTGGTCCGCGAGGACCAGCCTGGCGACCGG
>DASQBH010001458.1:0-8857 GCA_035635315.1 Longimicrobium sp. | reverse complement strand
GGCACGGTCGATGACGACGCCGTGGGACGCGGCGCCTGGGCGGGAGCCTCGACCGGCGCAGCGAAGCCCAGCGCCTGGATCTGCTGCGCGGCCAGGTCGCGGAACCCGCGCGAGAACGCCTCCAGCTGCTGCGCCAGGATCGACTCCACCCCCGCCGCGGGGGCGTGCGCGCCGCTGGACGCGGCCCCGTTGGCCGTGGGCGCCAGCGCCAGCACCTGCACCCGGTGCTCGGCCGGGGAGGCCGCCGGGGCGGGCGCGGGAGCCGGCGCCGCCAGGCGGTCCGAGGTGCGGGCCACGTGGGCGGCCAGCTGGCCGATGGTGGACAGGTCGCCGAACAGCTGCCGCATCGACAGCTCCACGCCGTACTCGTCCTGGATCGTCCGGACCACCTGCAGGAGGACGATCGATTCCGCGCCCAGCTCCAGGAAGGGGACGGCCGCGTCGATCTGGTCGGCGGGGATGCCGGTCAGGGACGCGAAGACCGACTTCAGCCGCGCGCCGACCGTACCTTCGGCATCGGCGGCGACGGTCGCTTTCTCACTCACGGGCACATCTCCCTGGATGAACGGCAGGTCCGCGGCGGCCTGGCGCCGCGCGTGGGGCTGAAACCAGAAGCGCTGGCGCTGGAACGCGTACGAAGGCAGCGCGGCGGGAGGGGCGGCCACCGGATACAGGGCGCGCCAGTCGACGGGGTGGCCGGCGGCGTACAGCGCCCCCAGCGACTCCAGCGTGGTGCGGCGCCCGTCGCGGTCGCGCCGCAGCGAGGACAGCACGGAGTCCGTGCGCCCGGCCTCTTCCAGCGAGCGGACCAGGGGCACGGAGAGCACGGGGTGCGGGCCGACTTCCAGGAACACGGCGCTCCCGGCCGGTGTCACCGCCGCGACGGCGTCGGCGAACTGGACGGGCTCGCGGACGTTGCGCACCCAGTACCCAGCATCCAGTTCGGGCCCGTTCAGCGCCCCGCCCGTGACGGTCGAGACGAAGCGGATCTCCGCCGCCCGCGGCGTGAGCTCGCGCAGGCGGGCCGCGAAGGTCCCCTGCACCGCCTCCGTCTGGGCGCTGTGAAAGGCGTAGGTGCCCGGCATCTCCCGGCAGCGCATCCCCTGCTCCGTCAGCAGCGCCACGGCTTCCGCGATCGCCTCCGGCGCGCCGGAAAGGACGACGGACGCGGGGCCGTTGATCGCCGCGATCTCCACCGCGAACGGCTCCACGGCGGCGCGGACGTCCGCCGGCGCGCCGGTGACGGCCACCATGCGCCCGTGGCCGCGCAGCGGGGCCATGGCCTCGCCGCGGTGCGCGATGAGCGTGGCGGAATCGCGCAGCGAGAGGATCCCCGCGGCCCACGCGGCGCCCACCTCGCCCATGCTGTGGCCGACGACGGCGTCGGGCACCACGCCCCACGAGCGCCAGAGCGCCGTGAGCGCCACGTGCAGCGCGAAGATGGCCGGCTGCGCGATCTCCGTGCGGTCGAGGAGGTCGTCCCCGTTCGGCCCGGCGAGCCGCTCGATCAACGAGAAGCCCAGGACGCGGGCCAGCTCGTCGTCGCACTCTTCGTAGGCGCGGCGAAAGACGTCGTAGGCCAGCAGCTCGCCGCCCATCCCCCGCCACTGCGACCCTTGGCCGCTGTAGACGAAGACCGTCTCCGGCCGCTCGCCGCGGCGGGTGCGGCCGCGCACCAGCCCGGCGGCGGACTGCCCCGCCACGGCCGCCTGGAGCCCCGCCGCGATCTCGCCGGCCGACGCGCCGACGACCGCCAGGCGGTGCTCGTGGTGGCTGCGGCGCACCGCCGCCGTCTGCCCCGCTGACTCCAGATCGATGGAGGGAGCGGCCGATAGCGCCTCCGCCGTCCGCTGCGCCATCTCCCGCAGCGCCTCGGGCGTCCGCGCGGAGAGCGGAAAGAGGCGCGGCTCATCCTCGCCGTCCGCATCGACGCTCGCGCCGCGGACGAACGCCTCCGCATCCACCGGCCACCCGCCGTTCCACAGCGCGGCCAGCGTGTCGCCCAGCACCCGGCGCGCTTCTTCCCCGCGCCGCGCCGTGGGCAGCACCAGGGCCGCCGCGTTCTGCAGGTTTTCGCGCAGGGTGGAGCCCATCACCGCGTGCGGGCCGATCTCCAGCAGCGCGCTCACGCCGTCCGCTTCCAGCTGCGCGATCACGTCGGCGAAGACGATCCGCTCGCGCAGTTCGCGGGTCCAGTACTCGCCGTCCATCGCCCGCCCGTCGATCGGCCGGCCGGTGATGGTCGAGACGATGGGGATGGACGCCGGCCGCGGGCGGACACCGCGCAGCGCCTGGCCCACCCCGGGAAGGATGGGATCCACCAGGGAGCAGTGGGCCGGGATGTCCATCCGCACCCGCGCGGCGAACACGCCCTGCCCCTGCAGGCTGGCGATGAACTCGTCCAGCGCGTCCCACTCCCCCGCGATCAGCGTGGAGATCGGGCTGTTGGTGCCGGCGACTTCGACGCGGCCACTCCAGAAGCGCAGCGCCTCCTCCACCTCCGCCGCGGGGCGCTGGACGATTCCCACGCCGCCCTTGCCGATGGTGGGCGCCTGGCCGGCGATGTAGGCGGCGATCACGCGGGCCGCGTCCTCCAGCTCCAGCACCCCCGCCACGTGCGCGGCGGCGATCTCGCCCAGGCTGTGCCCCACCACCACGTCCGGCTCGACCCCCCACGACCGCAGCAGGGCCGCGAGCGCCACCTGCCAGGTAAAGAGCACGGGCTGGATGACGGCCACGTGGTCGCTCTGCTTGCCCCAGCGCCCGGTGGCGCCCGGCGCGGACAGCTCCTCCAGCACCGACCACCCCAGCAGGGGCGTCATCGCCCGGTCGCAGCGGTCCACGGTCGCGCGGAAGACGGGCTCGGTGGAAAGGAGCTCGATCCCCATCCCCGGCCACTGGCACCCCAGCCCGGAAAAGACGAACGCCAGCTTCCCCGGCGCCGCGCCGCGCTCAGCCGTCGACGGATCGTGCGGAGCCGCCGCGACGAGCGCGTCCAGCCCCGACAGCAGCTCGTCGCGCGTGCGGGCCGGCACCGCCCGCCGCACCGCCGCCGCCGGACGGCGCGCCGCCGCCAGGCACGCCGCGTGGAGCGGGAGCGAGGCCGCGCGCGTCCGTTCCTCCGCGGCGGCCGAAGCCACCCCGGCCGGCGTGTCCGCGGAGAGGAACATCACCTGGCTCCTGCGGGCGGGCGCGCCCTCCAGCACCAGGTGGCAGTTGGTGCCGCCCCAGCCAAAGGCGCTCACGCCGGCCAGCGGCGCCTCGTCCGCCTCCGGCCAGGCGCCGCCGTCCGTCTGCAGCCGCAGCCCCAGCTCGTCGAAGGGGATGCCGGGGTGCGGGCGCGACGCGAACAGGCTGGGCGGAAGGGCGCGGTGGTGGATGGACAGCGCCGCCTTGATGAGCCCCGCGACCCCCGCGGCCCCTTCCAGGTGGCCGATGTTGGTCTTTACCGAGCCCAGCCGCAGCGGGCGCGAGGCGTCGCGCCCCGGGCCGAACACCGCGCCCAGCGCCTGCGCCTCGATCGGGTCGCCCAGCGGCGTCCCCGTTCCGTGCGCCTCCACGTAGTGCACCCGCGCCGGGTCCACGCCCGCGCGGCGGTAGGCGTCGCGCAGCACCGCCTCCTGCGCCAGCGGGTTGGGCGCCGTAAGGCCGTTGCTAGGCCCGTCGTTGTTCATGGCGCTGCCGCGGACCACGCAGTAGATGCGGTCCCCGTCCGCCACCGCGCGCGAAAGGCGCTTGAGGACCACCACGCCTGCCCCCTCGCCGCGCACGAAGCCGTCGGCCCCGTCCGCGAAGGCGCGGCAGCGGCCCGTGGGCGAGAGTCCGCCGAACTCCGTGAGCACCCGCACCACCTCGGGCGAGAGCGTAAGGTTCACGCCCCCCGCCAGCGCGATGTCGCTCTCCCCGTCGCGCAGGCTGCGGCACGCCAGGTGGACGGCGACAAGGGACGACGAGCAGGCGGTGTCCACCGCCAGGCTGGGCCCCTGCAGGCCCAGGAGGTACGAGACGCGATTCGGGACGATGGCCGGCGCCTGCCCCACGCCGGTGTGGCTGGTGATCCGCGCGCCGCTGGCGGCGTGCAGCTCCGCGTAGTCGCGCCAGACGACGCCGAAGAAGACACCCGTGCGGCTCCCCGCCAGCGAGCGCGGCGGCACGCCGGCGTCCTCCAGCGCCTGCCAGCTGGCCTCCAGCATCAGGCGCTGCTGCGGGTCCATCTCCTCCGCCTCCACGGGCGAGATGCCGAAGAAGAGCGGGTCGAAGCCGTCGATCCCCTCCAGGAACCCGCCGTGCGTCCGCGCACCCTGCTCGGGGCTCCACCGGTCCGCCGGCGTCGTCCCCACCGCGTCGGTCCCGTCGCACAGCATCCGCCAGAACGCCCCGACGTCCGGCGCGCCCGGAAAGCGCCCGGCGAGCCCCACCACGGCGATCGGCTCGTCCGCGGCGGACGCCGCCGGCGCGGCACCGCCGGACGCGGAGCGGGCAGCCGGCGCCGGCGCGGTGCCGGCGGACGGGGCCAGGTGCCGCACCAGGTCGTCGATGGTGGGGCAGGTCCACATCAGCGTGGGCGGGAGCTTGCGCCCCAGCGCCTTGCCGATCTCGGCCACGAACGCCACCGCCCCGGCCGAGTCCACCCCGTAGCGGGCGAACGGCTCCGCCGGGTCGATGGACGCCGGCTCCACCCCCAGCCGCCGCGCCAGCGTCTCGGTGAGCAGCAGCGCCAGCACCGCGCGGGCGTCGGCGCCGTCGGTCCCCACGGTCACGACAGCACCTCCCGGGGCACGCGCTTGAGCCGGTTGAAGCTGCTCTCACGCCGCCGGGCGGTCTCGCTCCGCTCCGCCTCGGAGGTCAGGTCCAGCTCGTCGATCCCCGCGTCGGGGTGCGCCACCGCGCTCGCCAGCAGCGCCTCGTACCGGGCGGAGAGCCGCGCGATGGTCGCCGCGTCGAACAGGTCGGTGCGGTAGCTCCACCGGCCCACGATCCCCGCCGGCGTGTCTTCCACGAACAGCGCCAGGTCGAAGCGCGTCGTCTCGCCCTCCAGGGGCACGTGGCGCAGCTCCGCCCCGGGAAGGTCCAGCGCCTCCACGGGGGCGTTCTGAAAGACGAAGAGCACGTCGAAGAGCGAGGCGTCGGGGGCGCCCCAGTGGGTGCGCATCTCGCGGACGAGCAGGTCGAACGCCAGGTCCTGGTGCGCGTACGCGCCCAGCGTCACCTCGCTCACCCGTCCCAGCAGCTGGCGGAAGCTGGGGCTTCCCGACAGGTCGGTGCGAAGCACGAGGAGGTTGATGAAGAACCCGATCAGCTCCTCGATCTCCGCCATGTTGCGGTTGGCGATGTCGGTGCCCACCACCACGTCCGTCTGCCCCGTCTCGCGCGCCAGCATGGCCTTGAAGCCGGCCAGCAGCGTCATGAACAGGGTGGTCCCCTCCGACCGGCTCAGTTCGTGGATCCCCGTCGACAGCTCGGGCGGAAGGCGGAACGACAGCGTCCCCCCTTCGAAGCTGCGCGCTGCGGGGCGCGGGCGGTCCAGCGGCAGCGGCAGCGGCGCCGGGCGCGCGCCCAGCTGCCGCCGCCAGTACCCCAGCTGCGCGTCCAGCCGCTCGCCCTGCAGCCACCGCCGCTGCCACTCGGCAAAGTCGGCGTACTGCACCGGCAGCTCCGGCAGGGTGGAGGGCGTCCCCGTGCTGAACGCGTTGTACAGCTCCACCAGCTCCCTCACCAGCACCCCGAACGACCAGGCGTCGCTCACCACGTGGTGCATGGTGAACAGGACCACGTGCGCCCGGTCCTGCACCCGCAGCAGGTGCGCACGCAGCATCGGCGCGCGCGACAGGTCGAAGGGGCGGCGCGCCTCTTCGCGGGCCAGGCGCGCCACCTCGGCGTCGCGGCGGTCCTCGGGGACGTCGCGCAGGTCCACCACGTCCAGCACCCAGCGCTCCGCCGGCTCCACCACCTGCATCGGCTGGTCGTCCACCGTCACGAAGCGGGTGCGCAGCACGTGGTGCCGGCGCACGATCTCGCCGATCGCCGACTCCAGGGCCGCGACGTTCAGGGCCCCGTCCACGCGGATGGCGGCCGGCAGGTTGTACGCGGCGCCCGCGCCCTCGATCTGCTCGGTGAGCCAGAGCCGCTGCTGCGCGAACGACACCGGGCGCGGCCCCTCGCGGTCGTTCCGCTCCAGCGGATGGCGCCGCTCGCGGTCGCCCCGCCGCGCCGCGTCGATGCGCTCGGCAAAGCGGCGCACCGTGCGCGTGTCGAACAGCGCGCGCAGCGGGATCTCCAGGCCGAACGTCTTGCGGACGCGCGACATCACCTGCGTAGCCAGCAGCGAGTGGCCGCCCGCCTCGAAGAAGTCGGTGTCGCGGTAGATGGCCGCCTGCGGCAGCACGTCGGACCAGATCGCCGAGACCAGCTCCTCGGTCAGCGTCCCCGCCTGCTGGCGGACGGCCAGCTCCGCCGCCGGCGCCGCCTCGATGGCCAGCAGCGCCCGGCGGTCCACCTTGCCGTTGGGCGTCAGCGGCAGCGCGTCCAGCACGGCGAACGCGCTGGGCATCATGTACTCGGGAAGGCGGCCCTTGAGGTGCTCGCGCAGCTCGCGCACGAGCTCCGTCCCCACCTGCGCCCGTCCCGGCGCGTTGGCGTAGCTGCTCCAGGGGCGGTGCGCGCGCCCCGCGTCCACGGGCCAGGTGCGCACGGCGTCGCCCGCCTGCCCGGCGCGGCCGATGAAGACGTCGAAATCGCCGGCGCCGTCGCCCGTGGTCCACAGGATCTGGCAGGCGTGCCCCGACTCCCGCGCCAGCGCGCGGATCGCCTCGGGGTCCACCCCGCCCTGCCCCACCACCGCCGCGATGCGGTCGCGCAGCCGCGCCACCGTGTCGGCCGGGTCCGCGCCCGCCAGCAGCTGCACCGCGCGCACGTCCTGCGCGACCCGCGCGTTGGGGACGCGGGCCAGGTACAGCCCCTCGGCGGCGCCCCCGGCCAGGTGCCCGGCCAGGCGCTCCAGGCTCCAGCCGTCCTCGCGCCAGCCGGCGTGCGGCACCTCCGGCGCCACCGCCGGCTCGCCGCCGATGGTCAGCAGCGCGTCGTAGCGGAACTTGGTGAACTCGTTGACGGCCTGCCCGCCCTTGAGCAGCACCGACACCCCCCGCAGCTCGGGAAGGTGCGACGCCAGCGCGCGGAAGAACTCCGGAGCGACCAGCAGCTCCTTCTCCTGCGCCATCTGCCCGCGCACGCGGCGGCGCAGGTCGCCCGCCGTGGCCGACGCGGCCGACTGGAAGAGGGCGATGGAGGTCTGGAACGCCTCGAAGAGCGGAAAGCTGCGGATGCCGCCCAGGAACAGCGTTCCCCCGGGCGCCACCAGCCGCGCCGCCCGCTCGATCACCGTGACCAGGTACTCCACGCTGGCGAAGTACTGCACCACCTCGTTGATCACCACCACGTCGAACTGGCCGGGGATCCCGTCCAGCTCCTCGGCCGACCGCTGCGACAGGTGCACCGGGGTGTCGATCGGGTGCTCCTGCAGCCGCCGGCGCAGCCGCTCCACCGCCACGGCGGAGATGTCCGTGGCCCAGTACTCCTCGCAGTGCGGCGCCACGCGCAGAAGGATGAGGCCCGTCCCGCAGCCGATCTCCAGCACCCGGCGCGGCTGCAGCCCGCGCAGCCGCCCCACCGAGTCGTTCACCGACTGGAACGCCTCTTCCTCGCTGAACGACTGGCCCGTGTAGCTGCTGGTCCACACCGGCAGGTGCAGCGCCTCGTCGCTCCCCGACACCTGGCCGCGGCCGTACACCTCGTCGAAGACCGCCTCCCACTGCGAGGCGCGCTCCTCGTCCGCGCCCGACGGCTCCAGCGCCGCGGGGGCGGGGGCCGTCTCGGGGACGATGCACGCCACCACGCGCGACCCGTCGGCCTCGCCGTCGCGCACCAGCACCACCGCCGCGTGCACCCGAGGGTGCTGCACCAGCACCGACTCGATCTCCCCCAGCTCGATGCGGTAGCCGCGCACCTTCACCTGAAAGTCGATGCGGCCCAGAAAGTCCAGGGTGCCGTCCGGCAGCCGCCGCATGCGGTCGCCGGTGCGGTACAGCCGGCCGCCCGGCACGGTGGCGAAGGGGTCGGGGAGGAACGCCATCGCCGTGCGCCGCGGGTCGTTCAGGTACCCGCGCCCCCCCCCCACGCCCGCGACGAACAGCTCGCCCGCCGTCCCCGTGGGAACCGGCTCCAGGCGGTCGTCCAGCACGTAGTTGCGCATGTTGGCCACCGAGCGGCCGATCGGGACGCGCGGGGCGCCGGCGGGGGGCGGCTCGGTGATGAAGTGATGCGTCACGTCGTCCGAGCACTCCGTGGGCCCGAACGCGTTCACCATCGGCACCCCCGGGAACCGGGTGAGCCACCGGCGGGCCAGGTCGGGGGGCAGCTCCTCGCCCGTCGCGACCATGTACGAAAGCTCCGCCAGCCCGGCCCCGGACGCGTCCCCGGAATCGCGCACCTCGTCCAGCAGCATGCGCAGCATGGAGGGAACGACTTCCAGGATGGTGAACCCCTCGCGCCCGGTCTCGGCGGCGAGCGCGCGCGGGTCGTGCGCCACCTCGTCGGTGGACACGTGGGTGCGGCCGCCCACCAGCAGCGCCGACAGGAACTGCCAGATGGAGATGTCGAAGCACTGCGACGCCGTCTCGGCGATCACGTCGCGGGCGGTGAGGCCCAGGTCCTCGACCTTGGCGAACAGGTGGTTGAGCATCCCCACGTGCTCCACCATGGCGCCCTTGGGGACGCCGGTGGAGCCGGAGGTGTAGATCACGTACGCCAGCTGCCGCGGGTCCACCCTCACCGCGGGGGGCTCGCCGCCGCCCAGCACCAT